>CAWULW010000233.1:0-1502 GCA_963923615.1 uncultured Holophagaceae bacterium | reverse complement strand
TTGGGACCAAGATAATTAGCCTGAAAAGTTCCACCCCAGATAAATGCTTTCGACAGACTAGCCGAAAGGGAGCGGGATTTTCTCGTTGAATTAGTCTCAGTTGTAATTAGGGTTGAAGGCGAATTCTGAATAGTGCTATTTGAAATACTAGCTGACTGAGTCTTTGAGTAGTTATCACTAGTGATAAAATTAAAATCAAATGCACCTTCTTGGATTAGTTCATTGGCTTTTGTGGCTGCTCGAACATTTTTAGCAATACCAACTTGTAGATTATTTTTTAATGACGTTTGTACTGCGTCAGATAACGACAACTTTAATGGCTCGGTTTGGATTGGATCCTGAGCTGAAGCCAACATGACTGTAATTGTTGATAATGTCAGAAGGGTCATTCTTGATCTCATAAGTAGGTACTCCTCGAATAAAACCGGATAATTCAATCTTTTTAGTATAACGGTTGAGCTATGGGTATTTTTATTTGCTGATCAAGAGACAGGCGAATGGACCTTAATGGTCCCTGAGTGGATAAATTCCACTACTCAAGGACTATTGGCCTAACAATTCTCGTGTTACAACAATGCGCTGAATCTCCGAAGTGCCCTCATAGATGGTTGTGACTCGAACGTCACGATATAAACGTTCGACCACATAGTCACTTGTGTAACCGTAACCACCATGAATTTGGACTGCTTTATCACATATCCATACGGCGTTCTCGGTTGTGAATAGTTTCGCCGTAGCGGATTCAAGAGTTGCTTTCTGAAGGCTCATAATTTTTGATGCAGCTCGATTGATCAGCAACCGTGAAGCCTGTACCCTGGTTTCCATCTCAGCCAAATAGGTTGCTATTGATTGATGTTCGCCAATTCGTTTACCAAAAGTAATACGCTCCTTTGAATATTTAATAGACTCGTCGAGTGCCCGTTGAGCCATTCCAAGTGCTTGTGCTGCGATCCCCACTCTACCTCCATCGAGACCACCTAGGGCAACCTTTAAACCTGCCCCCTCAGCTCCGAGCAGATTTTCCTTAGGCACGAAAACATCTTGGAGAGTCACCATAACGGTATTGGAAGATCTAAGACCCATTTTCTTTTCGGCTGGAGCGATCAGAAGTCCTTTTTGAGTCGAATCGATAATAAATGCTGAAATCCCCTTTTTTCCTGCACTGGGATTGGTTACTGCTATAACGATAAAATACTTGGCAAATGCACCGTTAGTTATCCAGGCCTTAGAACCATTGAGGATCCATCCGCCTTCAGTTTTAGTGGCTTTCGTTTGAAGAGCAGAGGCATCTGAACCGGCGTTTGGTTCACTTAACATGAAAGCTCCCAAGGCCTTCCCGTTACAAAGATCTGGGAAGTATTTCATCTTTTGTTCTTCGGAGCCATGTGTCAGGAGGGGTCCACACACAACCGAGTTATTAACGCTCATAGCTACAGCCAAGGATGCATCAGAATATGCAATTTCCTCAAGTGCCAGTAGATAAGACATAAAGTCGAGGCCTG
>CAWULW010000232.1:0-1518 GCA_963923615.1 uncultured Holophagaceae bacterium | reverse complement strand
TTTTTAAACTAGTACTTCCCCCCGTTCCGAGGCTTAATCCTTTGTATTTAGAGCCAGGTGAGGCTTGTTGGAGGATAAAGTTGGCAGGATCAACTCCCATTTCTTCGCCCAAAATCATTGGTAGTGAGGTTCGAACACCTTGGCCCATCTCAGATTTAGTAATGGTTATAAAGATCTTGCCGTCCGATTGAACCGAGATGAGAGGATTAGGTTGATAAATAAGAACCTCTTTACTGGATTCCTCCAAACTTGCCGGTTTAAGACCCATAACAGTTGCCCCTAAAGCTGAAGAAGAATATAAAAAGGCCCGCCGCTTCATTCTTGTCCACCGATATTAACAAGCAGATTCATGGCTTGCTTAATTCTCGGATATGTCCCGCACCGACAGATGTGATTTGAAAATGCTTTATTAATGGCCGACTCGCTGGGACGAGAATCTTCACCGAGTAATGAGCACGCTTCCATGATCATGCCTGGCTGACAATAGCCACACTGGGCTACGTCGCACTGAATCCATGCCTTTTGGACAGGATGGTCGCTATTCTTACTCAGCCCCTCAATAGTTGTATAGCGATTACCCACAGAGTTTTTAAGAGGAATTTGGCAAGCCATCACAGCTTTTCCATTTTCTAAAATTGTGCAAGTGGCACAAACGCCTACACCACAGCCAAATTTAGTACCCGTCATCCCAAGAATATCCCTTAAAACCCATAAAAGCGGCATGTCGCCTGGAGCATCTACCTTGATGATTTTTTCGTTCAAGCTCAAATCAAACATAAGGATCCATCCAAGTTATATTAGATATTATTGAACGAATCTCTAAAGGCGCGTGTAGTTTTTCAAGGCTCCTAAGTAAACGACGTTTATAACTAGCAAGCAGATCCTCAGGTTTCACTGCAGAGACTCTAGCGCGGTCCCAATCAATAAAGAGAATGCCCGCCGAGGGGTCCTTTAAAATATTGGTGGCGTTGAGATCTGGACTCCAAATACCCCATTTACAAAGGGTTAGTATATTGATTACGAGATTATTGGCTTCACCTTGATTGAGACTCCAGGAAGTTGGCCAGGGTTTAGCTCCCACGCTTTCCGAAAAATAGAGACCCTGATAAAAACCCAACTTCTGGGGTCGATAGGCGTATCCCATAGGCTTAGTTGTCGGGAAACCCTTGCGATAGAGATGAGAATGAATCAGCCATTCATTATGAAATCGTTGTACCGATAAATAAGAGTCCTTGTTAATAAACTGAAGGACTCCACCTCTTGAATAAGGCCTAATGACAAGCTTATTAATTTGGTATAAATGGCTCCGACCATAGAGGTTATCCATGGGGAGGAGTGTCCCATCGAACGAAGCGCCCCTTAGGATAAAGGCTTGCCAGTTAAAACCCCGAAAAGAGATCTCCCTTTGCTCCAATTCCTCCAAAAATCTGGGTTCTAATATTGTTTTTTCGGACAGTTCCAAAGGACTAGACTCAAAAGGGCTCATATCCATAATCCTCATACAGACAGGAGTAAAAC
>CAWULW010000231.1:0-1521 GCA_963923615.1 uncultured Holophagaceae bacterium | reverse complement strand
TAAGCCTTCGGCGGCAGCGTCAGATGTCTATAAGAGACAGGGCCAATACATCAGGATTAAATGAATTTGTAGAATTTCATTGCCGCCAAGAATTGCCCTTCCATACCAAAGAATTTCCCAACCGCCTAAATCTAAGACTTCCCAAGGGCTTAATTGTCCAAAGTTGTGAGCGTATTCAAACTTTCGCTTCTTCGATTAGTGAGTTGGCGACTCTTGCCCATTGGTCTTGGCCCATTGATAGCTCTGTGATTAGCCAAGAGCTAGTGAAGCAGCGAATTTCACGTTTCACTAAAAGTTCTAAGTGGCCTCTGAAAAACATACATGGAGAGGATTCAACGTGTGATCTCAAATCTGTAATTCGCGATTTACAAATCAGAGGTCATCTGTTGGTATGGTCAACTGATTTAACCTATGAGCATTCACCGAACCCCCTTAGAGCCATGGCTCAAATTCTCAGCATCGAAAGTAATCAGATTAACGATCTAGAGCGTACGTCATTGTCACTCAATGAGGATCTCAGGGTTCATCAACAAGATAGGTTTAGTAGAAAACTCAAAAATATTCACGAGGATGCAACTATTTTAGATGGGGATTCATCGATTACTATTCATAACGATGACGACG
Organism: uncultured Holophagaceae bacterium; assembly: GCA_963923615.1. Classification (GTDB taxonomy): domain Bacteria; phylum Acidobacteriota; class Holophagae; order Holophagales; family Holophagaceae; genus Acidiparvus. The sequence goes on along the minus strand of CAWULW010000231.1, from coordinate 897 downwards.
ATTTTATTGCGTTATAAGGGTAGAAATTTTTCCTTAGTGTGTTTTGAAATCCCTAGAAGGATACCAATGCAAATCAAACTAGATATAACACTATTGGTGCCATAAGAAATAAATGGTAAGGGAATACCTTTACTGGGCATCAAACTCAGAACGACACTTATATTAATCAGAGTTTGAGTAACTAAAACTAAAGTCAACCCTAGGGCTAGGGATCTAAGAAATGGGGTATGGGCATGGGATAAGATCTTAAAACACCGGCGTATTATGAAGAAAAAGATCGCGATAACCACAAGTGAGCCGATAAAACCTAATTCTTCACCAATCACAGCAAAAATATAGTCCGTATGGGATTCAGGTAGAAAGTAAAGTTTTTGGCGTCCATTACCGGGCCCTACCCCAAACACGCCGCCGTTTCCAACCGCAATGAGCGCTTGCTTAATCTGGTGACCAGAACCAGTGGGATCAGGAATGTTAAAGGGATCTTGCATCGCCGCTAACCAACTTGTAATGCGTTTAAGCCTCCAAGGGTTCAACACCATGGCACCCGCAAAGGCGCTTGTCGCTAATGTCGTTATAGTCAAAAAAACATTACGATGCAGACCTGAATAAAAAAGAATACCCAAGATGGTAAGAGTAATTGCTATGCACGTACCAAGATCAGGCTGGTGGTAGATCAGCATCAAAAAAGGCAGAAGCAAGGCAACTATTTTGGATGTAAAAATCCAATCTTTTTTTTGATCAGTTCCCAAGGGATGATTCTCATTTGTAATCATAAAGACAGTTAGAATAACGGCAACGGGCTTAAATAATTCGGATGGCTGAAGAGAAAAACCTGGGAGTAATAGCCATCTTGTAGCCCCTTTTGCAGTGTGCCCTATGAATGGAACAAGTGCTAAC
>CAWULW010000230.1:0-1530 GCA_963923615.1 uncultured Holophagaceae bacterium | reverse complement strand
TTAGAGAGCCTATCCCTGCCCTTCGCCAAGCGCTTCACCTTGTAGCCGAAGGAGCAAAAGTAATTGACGTGGGTGCTGAAAGTACCCGGCCTGGTTCAATTCCGATTGAACCAGAAGAAGAATGGGATCGGCTACATGAAGTTTTATCCCTCCTCCGCCAAGAACTTCCCTCCAAAATCTTACTGAGTATTGATACGAAGAATATCTCAACAGCTCAGCGTGCAGTGGATATAGGTGTCACTATTGTCAATGACGTAACAGGCTTTTCTAACCCTCAAATGCTTGCTCTATTAGACGACAAATCTATTGGAGCAATAGCCATGCGGAGTACTGTTGTGAACCATCGTTTATTCATGCCAAAATACGGAGATTCAAGAGTCGACCTTCAGGGTAAATTGGCTGAACTTTTGAATGTAATTACTCGAATGAAAGAGACTTCGGTATCCCCGCAGCAATGTCTTGTGGACATAGGTTTTGGCTTTGGGACTACTTTTAGTGAAGATGCTGCTTTATGGGATTATTTGATGCATGACAAATCAAGCTTTGGCTGGCCCCATAACCGTTTTTGTATCGGTATTTCCCGAAAACGTTTCTTAGCTTGGCGGACTCATCAACCCGACCTACCGCCTCACCAAAGAGACCATCTGACTCACGAATCGATTTCGGAACTCATGGGGGTTGGTTATCAATTCTTCAGAGTACATAACGTGCCAAGATATGCTTAGACTGAAGGAACAGTATGTCGCTTAAATATTTTGGAACTGATGGTATCAGAGGGAAGGCTTTTGAACACCCTCTCACAAGACGCGATGTCGCACGATGGGGTCAATCATGGAGCGAGGTTGCGCTTGAACACAAAATCGATACGCTTATTTTGGGTCATGATCCTAGAGTGAGTTCAGTGCCGCTGCTCGAGGCTTTTATATCACTTATAAAACCCTCGCTGCGACTTGTTTATTTAGGGATGGTTCCCACCCCTGTCCTTGCTTATGAAACCTCGAATTCACCTAGGAGTTGGGGGGTTATGTTTTCCGCTAGTCATAACCCATACGAGGATAATGGGATCAAGGGCTTCTCTTCATCGGGTGAGAAACTTGAAGAAGCTATCGAATCGGCGATCGAAAATTCCTTTGATTCAACTTCGTTCGATGATTCCCACCAAATAAACTTTTCGGCTCTTCCTGATATTCAAGACCATACCTATCTGAGAACCCATGAACCAATGTCACTGCCCAAGGCCTGGCGTATTGCCATAGATTGTGCTCACGGTGCCGCCAGCAACATCGCAAAAGACTTATTTCTGGGAGAAAATATTCAGTGGATTGGTACACCTGCGGACGGCAAGCGCATTAACTATCAAGTAGGCTGTACTCATCTCGAAACTCTCCAAAATATAATTCGTGCAAATAAACTCGATTTTGGATTTGCCTTTGACGGGGATGCGGATCGATGCCTTTTTGTAGACTCCCAAGGTGAAGTTTTTGATGGCGATCAGATTTTATGGCTTTTGCTTAGGGATAGAATCCGGAC
>CAWULW010000229.1:0-1538 GCA_963923615.1 uncultured Holophagaceae bacterium | reverse complement strand
GTCTTTGAAAGTATGGAGCCATACACCGCTTTAGTATTTTGAATAGCCAGAGAGAATTTGACTATATTACTCTTTGACATGGATGAGATAACACGTATGACATTGTCGGGGCATTCGCTGCTTGGGAGGCTTATTGGCTCTGCTTTGAGGTTAACCGTAGCGATGGCAGTCCCATTTGAGTTAACCTCATAGATACCATCACCTTCATGCGAGACCACAATGCATGCGCCAATGTTGAAGGTTCCGGTAAAAGAGGTTATTTTCCCTTTCCCATCGACCTCGACAACCCCCGTAAACCAGGCCGGGAGCGCCACGGGGTTTTTATCAATAAAGGTATAAATACCGTCGATGCTCGCAGCATAAGACCCCTTCAATGACTGGTTGCTAAATCGTGCTGCCATCGCAGAGTCTGAAAAAATCCAAGCCGCCAATATCAGGGAGAAAAAACAAGCTTTACGAATTCTGGAAACCATAGTCATATCCCTTTTTTATTCTTAAATTAGAAATGCACAAAAAGGTTCAGCGTCATCATGGGAAGGTAAATCCTTGAAAATCTGATCGAGACATCACTCTTTCAATGCAATCGAACTTTAAACCAAATGTTTCTTAGGGAGCGCAACAATTTATCCAAATACAGCCAGTGCACATATCCTAGACCCACCAGAGGAGGACTCGAGCTCAAGCGGCAAATTAATGCCCGGTCCAGAGACAGCCTTTGAACCTTGCAATGGGTTGATCGTTCGAAGTCACCTGTTTCAGCATAAGGTACACCAGGAGTGGATCAACTCCTTGGGTTTCAAGTTAACGGCCATGCGCACTCTTGATGCACCCCCGCATCATGAAAGACAATGAATGCGCGACGCACGTTGCCCTTCGAGGTCGAGAAAAATTTTTGGTGGCATGACCCCGTTAGTTAACGTGACCCGAGCGGCCAACTCGCACCCCATATTGTTGCCTTTGAGCACGAACAGTAAAAAGACCGACCCTTTTTAGAGTCAGGTTCATTTGGCCGTTTATCTGCAGTTCGTGTGTCGCGCCTGTTGATTCTGACTTGGCCTCAGGCCCCGATATGGGGAGGGAAATCTTGTGTCTTCCAGGCGAGTTCTTTCACAGTAAAATTCGGGGGGTACCGCAGTGACCATGTACCGTCAGATTGCCTACTTTCTATTCTAAGCTCTCAGTCGGTTTGCGGAGTTGAGGGTTTGTGGATAATGCCTGATGTTCTTTTCAGGGGCGGGGTAAAACCGATATTTGTAGGATCACTTGACGGATTACATGTCCGAGAGACTAAGGTAGAAAATGTGATACAGCAAACCCAGACCCAATCCTTCTGATTGGACACTATCCATCCCCGCCCTGAATGAAAAGGTTTCCCGTGGAGGAAAGTATGAGGCTTGGAGTCAAAGAATTTTTTGTTGATTTATCTTTTCGGATAAACAGGCTGCTGGAACTGATTTCCCCGGCAGTTGATCTCATCGCCCGAATTTATGTGGCGCGAATCTTTATCCTCTCAGGATGGTCAAAGCTGAGTGACTGGG
>CAWULW010000228.1:0-1554 GCA_963923615.1 uncultured Holophagaceae bacterium | reverse complement strand
ACACAGCCTAAACTCTCGGTCGTGACTGTGTGTCGCAATTCGGAACTAACGATCCGTAAAACGGTTGAGAGCGTGCTATCTCAGGATTATTCTAACTTAGAGTACATTGTTATCGATGGGAACTCCCAAGACCGAACGCTTTCCATCCTTAAAGAGTATTCCAATCAGCTCTCTGTGATTTCGGAAGCCGATCAAGGTTATTACCACGGTGCAAATAAGGCGCTCAAGGTTGCGACTGGCGAATGGGTCCATTTTCTAAACTCAGATGATTTTTATGCGAATACTTCTACTTTAAGTCGAACTGTCCCATTACTTAAAGTGGATGCCCTTAATTACGGTAGTATCTCTCGATGTTTTTACAACGGTACGAAAAAGGGCCTTCCGTTTCGATACGAATCTAGATGGCCTTGGCGTAATAAAAAGTGGCAGTTTTGGTTTACAACCTCAATGCTTCACCCGAGCATGATCCTTTCAAGAACAGTCTATAAAAAAATTGGCGATTATAGTATGCGGTGGCAGTTGTCCTCAGATATTGATCTTATATTGCGAGTGCTTAGCCAATTTCCTCTAAACTATATACCCGAGATGTCTGTTTCAGTATTACAAGGGGGCATGTCTCAAAAACAACGAGAAAAATCAGCTTTTGAATTTGCCCAAATCACAGTGGAAAATGGTTTTCCAAAACCCTTGGCTTACTCAGTGTTTTACTTCAAAATGCAAGCTCTTTGGCCGTTGATTGATTTTTTCGATAAAACAGATCAAAAAAAGAATAAACCGTTATATTAGTTTTGATTCTGCCAGGTCAGGAAACTCAAAGTTGGGTTAATACGTTCTTTTGTAGACTATGTCGAAATAACTGCCTACGTTTGTTCGGCCTGCGAATTTTCTACGACTGATTTCTTGATACCCTTGGCTTGTCATAAAGTTGCTCACATCGGAAAGTTGGCAGCAATCTTGGTAGGCTTCAAAGTCGGCAACTTCAATCTTAACATAACGAAAATGAGACAAGAGCGGAAGACTTCCCTGTAGGACTAACAACTCAGATCCTTGAGTATCGAGTATCAATGCTTGGTATTTAGTAGGTTCAAGTTTTTGGGTCTTGAATAAAGTGGCCAAAGTCACGCTTTCTAGACCTATGCTTTGAACGTAGTCAATTCTGGGCCAAATATCTTTATGCTCTTTGAATTTCAAAATAGAGGATGATTGTCCTATGTTGTTTGCAATATGGAATTCATATTCCTTGTTATCCTCATCAAGAACTAGCGCTTGAATTGCCAGTTGGTTCTTAATCCCACCGATATTAGATTTGAGTTGATCGAAAACTGAAGGAATCGGTTCGATCCATACGACATCTAATCCATGAAAGCGATAGAGATGCCGTTCCTGCCCCACATTGGCGCCAACGTGAACGACCCCATTAACATCGTATAAAAAGCGATCTTGGGTTTCAAAGAAGAAGGTTATGAAAGGAAGAAGAAGTGCCTTAAACTTTTCAAGCATCATATGTAAGTCAGCTCTGCCAAAATAAAAGCTAAGGCTATCACGAATCAGTGT
>CAWULW010000227.1:0-1572 GCA_963923615.1 uncultured Holophagaceae bacterium | reverse complement strand
ACGAAGCCTTGGAATCAAGCCGGGATAATATTCAAACTGTAGAAGAATTGTATGCCAAGTTAAAAAACGATAATGAAACTAAGATCAAAACGGCTAAAGACTCCATTGATAAATACAATCCCTATCTTCAGGATCTTCAGTTGATTCGTCAGTTAACCCCCGAACAAAAAAAACGTAAACAAGAATTAGACATCTTTATTGCGGATCAGCGAGCTGCCGTGGCCCAGTGCCTTCAAAATCTGGAAACCATCAAGGAGACCCTCAAGGCTCTTCGTCGGGATAAGGATGAGATTACCGAACGTATTCTTAGCTGGCGGGTGCTTTTGGAGCAGGAAAAACAAGATCAAAAAAAATTCAAATCGACTCAGGACTTTATCCAAGCACGGATGGAGCAGATCCGAGCCGATACGAGCAAGCCCCTCTTTGACCGGCGCGCTTATGCCGCTCGATTGGTTCGACTGGATCCCTCTTCAGCGTCTGCCCGCAAGCTCTGGGGCACCCTGTTAAATACCCCCATGCAGCGACGGTAGGTGGGCTATGACGTGGAATGACGATCTCGCTGAGTTGAAAAAAAAATTACCGGTTGCGCCGACGGCTTCAAAAACCGATGCACCTGCTGGAGGCCCTCGACGTGCCGCCGGTAAAACACGATCGGACATACCGGCTTCGCTCGAAGACGAAGATCAGCAGTTCCTCGCAGCCATGGGACTCAGCACGAAGCCGTCCTCGCCCAAGCCCACAGAGGTAAACCGTTCTTCAGCTCCGAACAGTCTTCACGAGGAAGACCATCTTTTTCTCACGTCGGTCTCAGCCCCTCGTTCAGGGTCAACCACTCCGAGCCTGGTCGCCTCTCCTTCGACGGATCATACCGAACAATTAAAAAAAATCTTTGCTCCTCCGGTTTCGTCCGTGCCCGAATCTTCTGTAGCCCCCCCTGCTCAAGTCCCACCGCCTGAGGAGCTATCGACCCGCGAGATTCACCTGGCGTCAGGCATGAGTCTAGAAGTAGATGCCCACCTCGATCTTCGACGCTTTACAGACCAGGACGGCCTCGCGCGATTTGAAGAACGTATCGAGGAAGGTATGTATTTAGGCTGGCATCATCTCTGGGTGGAGTTTGCTTCAGATGGAACACTCAGCGCCACGATCCGCCAACATCTCCGCTCCGGTCGTTATCCAATGATTCGTCAATTTGCGTCTGCGCCGGAGCGCATGGGGGGTCCGCACGCCCTCATTCTTTACTATCCTCCATCACTATGACAAGATCATAGGTTGGCCGATGGCCGATCCCCCCATAAGGTGTCTATGAGTTTATTAGTGGTTGGCAGCGTTGCCTTTGATGCTCTCGAAACCCCATCCGGAAAACGAGATCAGGTCCTCGGGGGAGCCGCGAGTTACTTTTCCCTAGCGGCGAGTGTGCTCACGGATATCCAACTCGTGGGTGTCGTGGGGGATGATTTTACGGATTTTTATTTGAAGAAGTTTGCAGGTCGGCCCATTGATCTAGGAGGCTTAGTCAAGCATCCCGGTAAAACCTTTGTATGGAAGGGGCGCTACGGGACCAACATGAAC
>CAWULW010000226.1:0-1596 GCA_963923615.1 uncultured Holophagaceae bacterium | reverse complement strand
TCTTTGGCTGATCTTCATATACAGCATCGCCTTTGCGATCTTGTCTGATGGATCCAATGGGGTGCCTGCACACTTCGTGGGTGGGGAAATTGAGCAAAACGTTAAATATTGGGATTGGGTTAAACGAGCTCCTGCCAATACCGCTATCGCTACAATTATTGGGGCTCTCATTGCCAATGCAGGTGTAGAAAAATTGGAAAAAGAATCTATGACAGATGCCCTTAATCAAATCCGGCTTCATGGTCTTCAGGGTCAGCTATCTCCTCATGTTCTCCATAATTCTCTCAATGGTCTCGCCGAATTAGTTCATCAAGATCCTATCAAAGCCGAGCAAGGCATCTTAAACCTCTCCATGCTTTATCGAAAGTTCCTTAATGTTTCATCTAGCCAAAAGAGTACGATTGGCGAAGAGAAAGCATTCATAGAACAATGGATCGATTTAGAGCGCCTGCGTTTAGGATCTCGGCTGCAGATGGAGTGGAACTGGGACGATACTTTAAATAGTATTGTGATTCACCCGCTCATTCTCCAGCCCTTGGTTGAAAATGCTCTGAAGCATGGAGTAGCCGTCTCGATGAATTCCTCAGTGGTAAGGATTCAGGCTATTCGTCTTCCACACAGACAAATTTCTTTATCGGTCGAAAATAATGGTACCCCGCTCCTGCCGAAACCGACTTGGGGTCTTGGGCTTACCAATCTAGATTCACGACTCAAGATTGCCTACAGCGGGAAAGCCTCTCTCAAGCTCTTTTCAAGAGACACGTGGACGTGTGCTCACATTATTATTCCAGATCACTATTCGGGTTGGTCATTATGAAAGCGCTGATTGTTGATGATGAACCACTCGCACGACAACGACTCCGACGACTGCTTGAAGAACTTCATGTCGAAGTGGTTGGAGAATGTTCGGATGGGATTGCAGCACTTGCGTGGCTGAAAGAAAATACGGAACCCGATGTCTGTTTTCTGGATATTCAAATGCCTGGCCCTAGCGGAATTGAAGTCATGGCTGAATTCCCCACATCCTTATCCGTGGTATTTGTTACAGCATTTGACCAGCATGCAGCGAGCGCCTTTGATTTAGAAGCCTCCGACTACCTTCTCAAACCAGTTTCCAAAGATCGACTAGAGCGTTGTCTCGAACGCTTACAAGATGTGCCTGTATCCACACGAAAGGATCAATCGCTATCTCTAGGTTCTCGTTATCCCGTCAAGGTGGGTAATGGCTATCTCTTTATGGATCTAAAACGTACGACCCATTTTGAGGTTGAAGAAGAGTCGGTATGGTCTTGGGTCCAATTAGGCCCCGATGGGCATCAGCGTTTTCGCACGCAATGGGACACGCTTGCTCAAGTTGAAAATCATTTTGCTCACGAGGGATTGATTCGAATTCAACGCCATCTTCTTTTGAGAGTTCAAGCGATTTTAGGTGCGCGCACGCTCGAAGGAGGCCGCATCTCAGTCCGCGTTGCTGAGGGAGTAGAGTTAGAAGTGAGCCGATCTGTTACGCCCCAAATTAAAGAGATCTGCGGTCTTTAAGAGATTGGTATTCGATGGTCTTTCCCGACTGAGGCTAAACTGTGGAGACATGAGGTC
>CAWULW010000225.1:0-1599 GCA_963923615.1 uncultured Holophagaceae bacterium | reverse complement strand
TAGTTTATACACATCTACCTTAGCTAATCTGCTTATCGAAGAGATAAGAGAAGCGATTGAGAAATCAAAAGCACCTATTGTTTATATTGCTAACATCATGACCGAGCCAAATGAGACTCTTGGCATGTCTCTAGAGAATCACCTAGATGCCATTGAACAATGGGGAAAGATTAGACCAAATTGGGTTATCGTTAATGACACTAAACTGCCGGAATCAATGGCTAAACGTTATGAACTTGAAGGTGGCTCCCCAATTACTTATACCGGTAACTGCTGTGGTAAAACCCAAGTATTTACTGGAGATCTTCTTGACTTAACTGGGTGCATGGCCCGACACTCTTCCACAAAACTCAACCATGCCATTAAGGAGGTCATCGTAAAATTAGAGAGTCGTTCTTCTAAAATTTAGAAAAAACATAGAGGTCATTATGAATCCATGGCGATTATTTCTGTTGCTTTCATTCACATTTACATTGCTAGATGGTCAGCAAAAATCATTGACACCGGTACAAATGAAAAAACAAATTGACCTTTTAATTTCTGAACGGGATGAACTTAGTATAAAACTGGCTCAATACGAAGAGGATAAGGAAGCTCTAGTCACCCTAAAAAAATCTTTGGACCTATTAAAAAAAGAAAATGACGAGCTACGAATTAAACTTGACCAAATGAAGATCATGCTTTCAGAAAATGATCAAAGCAGCGAGACAATGCTCAAAGAATTTGCAGATAACAAGAAAGAACTTGATTTCTTAAGAACCAAGGTAAGCCAGCTCGAACAAGAAAATGATGATCTAAACCCATATTCTAAAACAGGAATTAAAGAAGGTACCCTAGTTGTCCTCTCTGAGGATATTACGCCAGCAAAACCCATGAATTTGGATCGTGTAAATCCTCGGTTAGGTCCAGCATGGGGCCGGCCTCAGGGGCTTGTCATTGTTAATGTGTTAATTAATGAGCGTGGCGAAGTCCTAGCGGCCCGTGTTCTTCAGGGCCTTTCTGGGGAATCTAATGAGATTAAAGATGCCAATGAGGCCTGCCTTGAATCAGCCAAGCGTATTGTCTTTGATCCAGCGCGGAGTAAAGAGGGACGTCGCGTTAAAGTATGGCAGGCTGTCGGGTTTTATCTCGACTAAATGTTATGAAGCATTATCCTTGGAAACATTCAACATCTGATTTGGCCCAGGCTTGGCATGCTAATCTTTGATCATCATTTGCTTTAAGAGCTTTAAGGATTTTCTTCTCTGAAGACCCTACTGGGCTGAGAGACTCTTGGCCCCTTCTAATAGTCACTAGACAGGTGCCACACCGTGCATGACCTCCGCATCGATGGGTTAGTTCTACCTTAGAAGAACGAGAGGCTAAAAGGATTGAAATCTCATTTTCGCAAGAAACTTCGTCTTGGGACCTTGAATTTGCAACTTTCACTTTGAACATGGTTACCTTTTAAAAAAGGGAGTAATCTGATGAAGTTAGAAAAAGGTTAGTTTAACAGGAGATTCATTATGCCCCGCCCTGTCGTTGCAATTACCGGAGGAGGAAGTGGTTTAGGAGAAGGCATGGCTCTACTTTTTGCAGAGTCGGGCTACGATATTGCCA
>CAWULW010000224.1:0-1609 GCA_963923615.1 uncultured Holophagaceae bacterium | reverse complement strand
CTCAGATCGCTCTTTCACGACGATAAATCCTCTGAGAAAGAATCGGCAACCTCCGATAAATCTCCCGTCGGATTCGATATCCTTGGGAGCATCAAGTCATCTGTTGATACTTTAGTTCGTAAAGCTAAGAGGCAAAAGAGAAAACCTTTACCCAAAACTCCTAAGGGTCAGGACACTAGAGTAGTTGAGTAAATGGAGAATCATAATCAAAAATCACTGTGTTAAGCGCGAGGCAGAAGTTATTTATGAGTGCTAATTCTCATCTTACTAAAAGCCTAGTTATCGCTATAAGCATACTGCTCACCCACCAACGGTTAGTCGGTCAAGTTGCCTCTACTCCCCCATCATCTCCAGTACCCTTACAGTCAACACAATCACCAACACTATTAGCAGAGGGTGGCTTGCCTTTTTCATGGAGAGGGGAGGGGTTGTTCCAAGAAGGAGAAGTCTGGACTTTTACAAAAGGGGCTGTCGAGACAAATGAAATGGTTATGATGGCCGATCTGCTGATTTATAACTCCACTAGTGGAATCATGAAGGCACAAGGGCACATTAAAATTTCACTCCAAGCTTTGGATTTTTACTCAGAACGGATTGAATACGATTGGTTTAAAAAATCAGGTACTGCAGATGTTGTCAGACTAGATCTACCACCAACATGGACGATTAAGTCCGATCGAGTCACCTTCAATAATTTTCGTCAATGGAATTTTAAGACCGTAACAGTCACACCTTGTTCAGAAATTGATCCAGGCTGGTCAGCATCGATGTCGGAATTAGATCTTGATTTAGATAGTTATGCCCAATTGTGGAACTTAAGGTTAGCTATCGGAGCAGTCCCGGTCCCTATTTACTTACCCTACTTAATCTATCCATCGCAGACGAAAAGGACCTCCGGCTTCCTACCACCAGTTATTGGATCCTCCAGTCTTTTAGGTACAAAATTTGGCCTCAATTACTACCAAGTCTTAGGTGATTCTGCTGACGCCACTTTGTCACCCACCTGGTATTCGAAGGAAGGGATTCTCTGGGGGACTGAGCTCCGGTGGCTAATTTCTAATCAACACCAAGGTAATTTTACGGGTGAAATTATTCGTTCCCAAAGCCTCAATAAATTAAGATATCGATTTAGTCTCAATGAAAGTTTTAAAAATCCATCCGGATGGAATTTCTATCTTCGTTCCAATGAATCTTCCGACAATCTTATGGATATCGACTATGGATCTGGAATAAGCTCTTTGAGCGGAACGTCGCATGCGAGCAATCTTCTTGTTGAAAAAAACTATCAGTGGGGTCGTCTCACTATGAAAGCCTTCTCAAATCGTGCGTTTATTCAATCAGACACAGAGGGTGATCGAATATATAATCTTAACTTTCCCAATTCTTTTTATAAGCAATTACTTCCAGAAATAACATTACAAACCAAGGCTCTATCGCTGAACTCAACATTTATAGATATGAAATTCTCCATAGGTTCGTTTAATTATCTTGCAACTAAAACCGATGAAACAAAGACTATAAATTCGAGGTGGCAACGCTCGGATTTGGCTCTACATGCATACGGAGCCCTATTTGACCTGGGTCCCTCTAAATGGTCATTTGAGTTGCT
>CAWULW010000223.1:0-1611 GCA_963923615.1 uncultured Holophagaceae bacterium | reverse complement strand
TAGCAGCCGATAACTTCTACACCGGGAACAAGAAGAACGTTGAGCATCTGCTTGACAATCCGAACTTCGAATTGATGCGACATGACGTCACTTTTCCGCTTTACGTTGAGGTCGATGGAATCTTCAATCTTGCTTGCCCTGCAAGCCCCGTTCATTACCAGCGGAATCCGGTCCAAACTTTCAAGACCAGCGTCCATGGAGCGATCAATATGCTCGGCCTTGCCAAAAGAACTGGGGCCCGGTTCTTGCAAGCATCAACTTCTGAAGTTTATGGAGATCCTGCGATCTCGCCGCAGCCTGAAAGTTATTGGGGCAACGTCAACCCCATCGGAATTCGTTCCTGTTACGACGAAGGCAAACGTGCGGCTGAAACGCTTACCTATGACTACCACCGACAATATGAATTAGATATTCGCGTTGCACGTATTTTTAATACTTATGGCCCAAGAATGGCAGCCGACGACGGACGAGTCGTCAGCAATTTCATTGTCCAAGCACTCCAAGGCAAGCCCTTAACTGTCTATGGTGATGGTTCCCAAACGCGAAGCTTCTGTTATGTAAGTGATCTGATTGATGGTTTGGTCAAACTTTTCTTTACAGAAAAAGTTTTTGAGCCAGTAAATCTTGGTAACCCCACGCCGATTAATATGAAAGATCTCGCTGAGGAAGTCATTCAACTTACTGGAAGTAAATCGAAGATTGAGTATCGAACATTACCTCAAGATGATCCTTTACAGCGTGAACCCATCATTGAGAGAGCACAGAATATTCTCGAGTGGTCACCAATAGTGGGCCGTAAAGAAGGCTTGAGTAAAACCGTGGAGTACTTTAGAAAAGTCTTATAAATGTCACTAGCAGGCGAACTCTCCCATTCTGAAATACAACGCCTTAAAGGTCTTGGCTTTGAAGACTGGAGAGTCGATGAAAATGGAGTTCGAATCTACCCATCCAAAAAAGCGGAGTACATATCATTTCCTAAGATCGCGTATGAGGATACTCATTTGTCCAGAGATGACTTTTGGTCTCGTCATCGAGTGGAAGTATTAAATCAAGCGTTGGATAAACACAAAGTTGATCTTATTTGGGAGCTTGGTGGTGGCGATGGTCGGATGTCGATTCCACTTTGGGAGAGAGGCAAAGGAGTCATTGCGATAGAGCCACATTACGAAGGGTGCCTCAAGGTGGCCGAAGCAGGTATTCCGATTTTTGAGGGAACTTTAAAAGACCTCGCTATCCCTCATAATTCTCTTCATGCCGTGGGCTTTTTTGATGTTTTGGAACACATAGAGGATGAGAGAGAATTCTTGAAAGATGTTTATGAAAAAATGGAAGTTTCAGGTCTTGTCTTTTTATCAGTTCCTGCACACTCGTGGCTTTTTGCAGAACATGATGTGGCGCTTGGACATTATCGTAGGTATTCACGAAAAAGTTTACGGAGGGTATTTGAAGATGTGGGTTTTGAAGTTGTAAGTTGTGAATTCATTTTTACATTTCTGGTTGTTCCGGCATTCCTAATACGACGCCTCCCTTTTCTCATGGGGCAAAGGCGAGATACCAAAATCGTTCTTGCTGAGGCAGAATCGATCTTGAATTTACCAAGACCTGTCTCTT
>CAWULW010000222.1:0-1618 GCA_963923615.1 uncultured Holophagaceae bacterium | reverse complement strand
ATCGACGTTCGAGTTCGGCGATTAATTGAGAACCCGCTCGAAGATCAAAGAGCGTATAGTAGCCCTCACTGAATTTTTGAACTTCGTAGGCCAGTTTTTTTCGACCCCATTTTTCAGTTTTGAGCAATTCACCACCTTGCTCTTTGATGACATCCTCATAGGTTTTCACAAGCGCATCGGCTTGGTCCTCAGTGAGGGTGGGTGAAGCAATGAAGATGGTCTCGTAATGACGCATCATTCCTCCTTATGGATGTTAAGCCCCAATTTGGAGCAAGGAAGACCTTCGATGATCAAAGATCAAAGAGGCGTGAAGAATAAGTTTCTCTCAAATATCCAAAACTAGCAAGTTCTAATTAAGAGACCGATTCGCCCCAGAACCCTCTAGTATTCACTTGGTTAATAATTTTTTGTATTTCGATGGGCGAGTCGATCAGTTTCATAAAACGATTAAAGGACTCCTGCATGCCCCGTATCGTTTCCATTTCCGACGGAGTCCATGATCCTAAAACAAACTGATCAAGCGGACGCGAGAAGGGAGCAATACCTAATCGCAGTCGGGTGAAGAGATCGGTACCCGTTTCTTCGATGATGGACTTAATTCCATTGTGCCCCCCGTCCGAACCCTCTTCTCGGAGTCGGCCTATACCTAACTCAAGATCCTTATCATCCTGTAGGATGATCAGATCTTGTAATGATATTCCATACCGAATTACTTCTTTAATGCATTGACCGGAAAGATTCATGAAAGTCGATGGAGTAAGAATATGGATGTTGGAATTTAATTTCCTCAGTGATCCATGAGAATAGTTCTTTATCAAAGTTAATGAAACTTGCTGGTCTTGGATCCACTGATCTAGTAGGTAGCGACCCAGATTGTGACGGGTCTTCACGTACCGGTCGCCCGGATTACCAAGAGGCACTAAGACCCATGTCATGTATGTATCTCCGCATCTCAATAGTAACGACTCGGATTAAAAAAGGGTCTCTTGCGAGACCCTTTTTGAGGAATAAAAACCAAAATTTATTTTTCCTCTTCGGGCTTCTTGCCTTTTTTGCCGACAATTTCAGGTTCGGAAGGGGCCCCGGGTGTCGATCCTGGAGCGGGTGCAGTGCCATCAGCGGGTGCAGTGCCATCGGGGGAAACTGCAGCAACGGGTGTAACCACTTCTTCTTCAGCTCGTTCGTTGACGGCGGCGATAACCTCGTGGGCCTCGCCGATAATCTTGAAGTCAGCACTCAAAACAATCTGATCAAATCGAATGGCTTCATTCAATCGTAATTCGGTTACATCCACATCGATGTGCGGGGGAATATTGGTTGGTAAACATTCCACCTCAATCTCACGATGAACGAACTCTAGAAGCCCTCCCTCGGTCTTGACGCCATAGGGTGTACCAATGAGTCGAACAGGAACTCGAACACGAACTAATTTTTTTGTATCGACTCGTAAGAAGTCAATGTGACGTAATCGACCTGTCAGATGATGTCGTTGGATTTCCTTGATCAGGACTGCTTCAGATTCTTTACTACCCTCTCGCTGGAGTGTGATCACAGTATTCACCCCGGAGTCCGAGGCGATGATTTTAGCGATTTCTTTAGGGTTCACGGAGAGCGTGAT
>CAWULW010000221.1:0-1629 GCA_963923615.1 uncultured Holophagaceae bacterium | reverse complement strand
CTATGGAAGCAGCCGACGTCGTCGTGATGAATGATGACTTGCGAAGGATTGCTGAGACAGTGAAGCTGTCTCGATCCACCCATGCGATCCTTTGGCAAAACATCACTCTTGCTCTTGGCATCAAGGCGGTATTTCTAGTCTTGGCAGTGTTCGGGAATGCATCCATGTGGATGGCGGTATTCGCAGATATGGGGGCAAGTCTCCTAGTTGTAGTCAATGGGCTAAGGCTGCTTGGAAAAGTGCCCAAGTCCTGAATTCGACAGAGAGTTTTCGTGTGCACTAGCTTGAATTGTGAGGATAGTTATGAGCTTTTTTGAACGCCTACTCGGAGGCCATCACCGATCTGGTGGCGATCATCATGGGAATGGTCATCATCAAAAACGGACACCCGCCTCCTACAACGATCCAGGAGTGTCCGGTGGGATCATTTGTCCTAACTGCCGAACTCAAAGCTCTCCCCAAGCACGGTTCTGTCAACAGTGCGGAAGCGGCCTAGCCCCCCAGGCCTGCAACGCATGCGGCGTGCAGATGGCGCTTGGATCGCGTTTTTGCTCAAACTGCGGAAAGTCTGCTTAGAACTTAGGGAGAGCAGATGATCGGCTGGGTGATCTCTGTTCTCCTAAAAGTTCAGATTACAAAAAGGTGTCAAAAATGTAATCTTCAGACCATGTAAATGGCTGAATAGTGTCAAAAATGTAATCTTGCTGAGAGGACAACTTCGCTACCATTGAAGCTTCGAAATTTACTAGAAAAATCCTATGGATTCTCTTAGATTCGAGGATGCCGCTCTATATCTTAGAGTTAAGAGGATGGAAGTATTAGCAAGCAATATTGCGAATGCTGACACTCCTGGATACCAAGCGAAAGATATAGACTTCAAGGCTGCGCTTGAAGAGACGCAAAGGCAAATGCTGACAGTGCAGTCTACGAATAAGTCCCACCTTGGGAACATTGCTCCAACATCAATTGATCCTCAGATTGCATTTCGCCCTGTCTCTCAGAATGCAATGGATAGAAATACGGTTGATCTCGATCAAGAGAGGGCATCATTTACAGCTAATGCTATTCGTACACAATTCGCTATGAATCAAGCTGTCGATGAATATGTAGAGATGGGGCAAATGCTGTCGAAATTAGTTTAATTTTATTTAGTTGGTCATTCATAGAGCGCATTTATTTGCGCTCTTTTTTTAATTCTGGTAGTAGAAGAATAAAATTCGCGACAAAGTAGTTGCCAACTATTTCGTTGGTTGAAATAATGAATATTTTCAAAAAGTGACAAGCTGGAAGATGCCAAATAATATAAATAGAGAATTCTTTGTAAATCACTTACTGATTCCGATTACTTTCCTGGCGCTAATTTTTTATTATTTCATGTATCTTGGAGGGGACTTTTTCTTTGCCGAGAAAATATATGCCCTGCAGGGTTATGAATGGTCTTTGAATGATCACTGGGTTACAAACAAATTGCTTCATAAGGGTGGGAAGCATCTGAGCACCCTAGCAATCGTTGTGATCATTGCACTATATATATTTGTACTTGCCTCCAAATCTGAACAGCGGAAAAAATGGCGGTCCCCATTGCTTTACCTGATTTTATCCAGTTTGGTCAGTGTAATTTTGGTGAGC
>CAWULW010000220.1:0-1652 GCA_963923615.1 uncultured Holophagaceae bacterium | reverse complement strand
GCCTGGGAGGGTTTACGGCGGGAAATCTAGCATTATCTGAGCGTATCGAACAAACCAAGTCACTGGCAAGTACTATTGGACAAGCAAATATGGTCAATATTGATCTACAGCAGATTTTGACGCCCCAAGCAATTTTACTCACTCTGGGCTTGCTAATTCCTCTAGGGCTTCTATTCTCAGCAATTATTCTCACAATAGGAGCTCAGTCGAAGAGCGTGCGGGAAGCAAATGTCGCAATGGTTCCAGGTATTTTCATTGTTTTGGCGATTGGGGTTTTCTCTCTATCTCCTGGAATCGAAAAACTTCGATATTTATCCTTCGTTCCTCTTATGAATATTACGGTTGCAATAAGAAAATTATTCACTGGTCAGTTTGTTGCCTGGGAATACTTTATTACCCTTTTTATGACTTTATTGCTTAGTTGGGCGATGGTAAGACTCTCGGGGCGACTGCTCAAAAGAGAAAATGTACTATTCAAATCTTGATTGATGCTTTAGAATCACCCAATTTAAGGTAAACTTAAATGCTAACGAGGTAAAACTATGCCATTAAAGCATCTTCCGACTCTTTCAAAAAACCTTCTCGATCAACTAGAAAATGCTATTAAAGCAGTAGATAGTAAAAGGTACGAGGATGCTCAAACTTCACTAGAGGCCCTTGCTGTGGCCTGTAAAGAAACAGGTGATAATTCCATACAGTCTATTACTCAGAAATATCTCTCCATCGTAAAAAGAAAAAAGTTATTGGCCAAGCCCCGCTCAGCGGACACAATGATGGATATTCAGATCGAGTTAAATCGAAGAAATGCCAATCAGGCTCTATCCCTAATCGAGAGTCAAACTGAAACTCAACAGAATAAAGCCAAACTACTTTACCTCAAAAGCCTCGCTTATGCGCAAAAGGGGAATGCGGAAGAATGCTCTGCAGCATTAAATAGTGCAATCACTCTAGATAAAAACTTGGTCTTCCTTTGGAGACTGGAGCCAGATGCTCAGGAAATGAGAAAAAACCAGCTTTTCGCTTTTGCAGAGGAAGACTGATAGAAAACTTTTTGACACTTCTTGATTCATAACTATTTTGATGCTCAACCCAGAAAATCCATTGAGAATTGCTGCCCTCGGTGGCGGGACAGGTCTGTCTGGGACTCTGAAGGCTCTTAGAGTAGAAGCAATCAGGCAAGCGAGCCCATGGAATATTAGCGGAATTGTCACCACATCTGATGATGGGGGATCAAGCGGACGGATACGTGAGGAATTTGGATCCATCCCCCCTGGGGATTTGAGAAACTGCCTTTCGGCTCTTGTCAAAGACGACTCGCCCCTATCAGACCTTTTAGATTATCGTTTCGCCGGCACCGGACCAACATCGGGGCATTCGCTCGGAAACCTGATGCTTTCAGCTCTTGCAGATATCTCGGGTAGCTGGGTACGCGCAATACGACAACTTTCAAATATTCTCGTAACAGTAGGACATCTATATCCAGCTTCGGTCGAATCCATCACTTTGCAAGCCGAAGATGCGAACGGTAATCGATTATCAGGAGAATCGAAAATCAACATGGGTAAGGCACCTTTTAGAAGTTTTTGGATTGAACCAAGAGATGTAGAAGCTCTACCCGACTCAGTTTTAGCGATTCAAAGAGCGGATATTAT
>CAWULW010000219.1:0-1659 GCA_963923615.1 uncultured Holophagaceae bacterium | reverse complement strand
GATTCACAGGTACTAGCTCTCACCGAGACCCTTCGCGAACAAACAGAGCGATACCTGGATACACCCGCAACAAATTTGGCAGTACCTTTAGATGCTCGATGGTCACGGATGGAGCCTTCTCCCATCATGGATCTCATTCATCATGTTCAATTAAAAGCCACTGGAGCAGAGTTGAGTGCAGCATCTTGTGTTTTTCCAAAACTTTTTATTCCCAAGGGCCCAACTAGCGTGAGGCAGTTTTATGCTATCAACACCTATGAAGACCATGTAGTGACTCTTAAGCTAACCGGTAAGCAAGTAAAACTCTGGTTAGAACACTCTGCTTCCGCCTATCGATTTAGTTACGAACCCAATCTCTTCAAAGAAGATGTGCCCTTTTATAACATTGATTTTATGTCGGGGGTTAGTTACATCATGGATCTCACTCGACCCGAGGGAGATCGTATTCGGGATCTCGCTTATCAAGGAAGTCCCATTGACCTTCAAAGGATTTTCACAGTCGCAGTGACCACCTATCGCGCCTTTGGGGGAGGCGGGTTCACGGAAGCGGTGAAATTTAAAGGCCAGCCTATTTATACCTCTAGTCAATCTAAGCGTAATTTACTTTTACAGTATGTCTTAGAGCGTCCAAATTTAACCATCCCTTCGGTGAGTTCATGGAAAATTGTTCCCATGATTGAACGAGGACGCTTGTTAACCAAATAGTTGCGTTTTAAATTTCAGAATTTGAGTTGCTATCAGATCGGAAGTAAGCCCTACTTCCTCAGCCAACCGTTTGGGGTCGCCGTGCTCAATAACTCGATCGGGCACTCCGAGTCTCAAAGAGGGTTTCTGAATTCCTTTTAGGGACATTAGCTCTAGGATGGCCGAGCCAAAACCACCTTCCAGCACTCCATCCTCCATGGTGATGACGGCCTGGGCTTGGTTAATTGCTTGGGCCATCAAAGAGGTGTCGAGGGGTTTAATAAATCGAGGATTAATCACACTACATTCAATTCCTTTTGTGGACAGTATTTCAGCTGCTTCCAGAGCGGGGGTAACGAGGGTGCCAAGTGGAATAAGACATAGATCTCCACCGGATCGTAAAAGTTCTCCCTTACCCAAAGGAATAGCTTTGAGCACCGGATCCAAATGAACACCATATCCGTTGCCTCTTGGGTACCTTAGGGAAGCGGGTTGCCCAAGTTCAATGGCGGTACACAGCATGTGGCGCAATTCATTCTCATCCTTGGGCGCCATGGAAACCATATTAGGTAAACATCGTAAATAGGGGATGTCATAGAGACCGTGATGCGTGGGCCCATCTGCTCCAACCAGCCCCGCACGATCCATCGCAAACACAACAGGGAGATTTTGGAGACAAACATCATGAACAACCTGATCATAGCCTCTTTGAAGAAAGGTGCTGTAAATAGCGCACACTGGTTTATAGCCTTTAGTGGCCATCCCTGCGGCAAAAGTCACCGCATGCTGCTCAGCGATACCCACATCAAACGTTCGATCAGGAAATCTTTTTTGAAATAAATTAAGTCCAGTTCCATCTAGCATCGCCGCAGTGACACCCACGATCTTGTGATCTTTTTCGGCTAAATCGCTTAGGGCTTCCGCAAACACCTTGGTATAGGATGGATGAGCCACCGAGGGGGGTTTATTTATTTC
>CAWULW010000218.1:0-1676 GCA_963923615.1 uncultured Holophagaceae bacterium | reverse complement strand
TAGGAGTCCTTTTTTAAAAGAAAACTAGGTATTTCTATAGCTTTTATTTTCTTTAAGAAACTAACCTGCTCTTGGTTTTCAGCTTTGGACGCACTTAATATAATCGCATCCTTAAACTCAGCTAATACTCTTAATCTTGCACTTGTTTCATTCTTAGCTTCAACAATCACCTGATGAAGCTTTTTCTTAAGCTCAATAGTTACATGAAAGTGATGAGTAGTCATTAGAGCCGCCCCTAAAATGCTAACCCTGCCATTATTATGAAATTCTGTTTCAAAAGAATGATATTTTTGTGAACAATATCAGCCTACTAGTTTGGTCTTTTTAAGGGGTAAGCGTCGCGTAACGCGACGGTGGTGTAATAAAAATTGTGCCTAGTCTGCTGTATGTCGTAACATAATCCCAATCTCATCATAAAGGGCATGAAATGCTAATTGTCACATCAGTTTTTGCCTCAGTACTAACAGCAATCTACGTAAAGCTAGCTTTCAATGTAATTTCGTATAGAGAAAAGAATAAAGTTTCTCTGGGTAGCGGTGGCTTTAGTGATCTTGAAAAAGCTATTCGTGCTCACGGCAACTTTTCAGAGTATGTTCCAATCGCTCTTATTCTGATGGGATGCTTAGAATTAAATGGTGCTCCATGGTGGTTAGTGGCTATTTTTGGTTTAACACTTGTTGCTGGAAGAATCTTTCACGCAATCGGCATTATGGAAGAACCACCAAAATTTGATAATCGCATTAGAGGCATGAAGTTTACCTTTAATACCTTGATGGGATTGATTGTTGCCAACTTGGGCTGGGTGATTTTCAAGTTAATCTAAAGTTTGTGTGACTATAATTTGTTCCAAGAGTCCAATTACAATCCCACCTAAGACGTGGGCTTTTTTATGTTCAATCGCCGTAGGTGACATTCAAGCAAACTAAATCTTTTATGGCATCCTTGTAACAGCTTTTACAATTATCTTATTAGTGATGGTCACCGCCACCTTCATGATGCTCGGGGTGTTCCCCCGGATTATTTCTTGGGGGCATTTGCGATTGAGGGGCTCTAACTGGTGGCGTGGTTGGTGGTTGACTGAAGTGTTGTTGAACAACAGGCTCCTTAGGTTGATAGTTATAGTTGTTTTGATGAAGAGTATGTTGCTCCTCTAAATGCTGAGGATAGTTATTGTTATAGTTTTGTTGATAATGAGGCAGCGGTGCAGGTCTCATTTCAGGTGCTGGATGCCATGACTGTAAATCGCGACGTTTTTCTTCCCAATGGCCACCCCATTCTTGATGCCAACGTTCTTCCCAATGAGGATGCTCATCGATTCGCCAAGCTTGGAAATAGAGAGGTGGTCTCACATAGTAGCGAATCGGGATATTTAGAATGTAGTAAGGAATATACATCGGGTCGACAGGATACCAAGGCCCAGCATACCAGCTACTCATATACCAGCCATCATCAAAGAATGACCAATAAACCCCGTCATAAAAGAATAAATTCAAACTGGCACTGGGTGCGTAGTAAACCGGAGAGTCTGGAATGACCGCCATCGTTGGATATCCGGCCTGAGCATACCCTTGAGGGACTGATTCTGGTGGGGACTGTTCGACATAACCCGCATTTGAGTAGATAGGAAGAGCTAACAAGCTGGATGCTATTACAACTAGAAATTTAGTTTTCATGTG
>CAWULW010000217.1:0-1678 GCA_963923615.1 uncultured Holophagaceae bacterium | reverse complement strand
TCTTGAGGGGATTGAGCAAACAAAGCCAATGCACCGCTCATGTATAGAAGCAGATTAGCCAAAATGATGTTTTTAAAAGTAGAGGTTATCGGCATTAGAAAATCCTAAGGGCTACAGGTAAAGGTTAAACCTAGTTCTATTATAGATGTCGATGCTTAAAGAGTCTCCTAAGGAGTATCTAGTCGGGCTAAGAACCTAAGAAATGAGGGTCATTAAGATTTAATCACTGGAATTGTTCTTTCATTCAACTGGATCGTGAAAGAAAGACATAAAACAACAATCAGCACAACAATCCCAACCAAGGAAATATTTTGATAGATCGGACTTCCCCATAACTGCAGCATCGGAAGAAACGCCAATATCCATAAAATAGGTAGGGTCCAACCTAATTTTTTTTTCGTCTGTCGATAGATGAAATGATGTAAGTGGCAGTTATCCCCTTGACCTATAGGTCGGTTCTGTTTCAAGCGAAGGAGTACCACATGAAGGGTGTCAAGAATGGGATAAGCAAAGAGAAAAAGAAAGTGCTCAATATGCAGAGAGGAAACATATAAAACTGATGTCAAGGCAAGAAAAAGACCCATGCTTAAAGATCCTGCGTCGCCAAGAAAATGAATTTTCTTAAGGTTAAAATAAAACACGATCGCCCACAGACCCCAAAAGGCTGGACCAGGAACTAAGTCTCCATTGGGCATGCGCATTACTACAAAGAGAACCATGCCAAAGTAGCCCATCGCAAGACCATCGAGACCGTCAATGAGATTAAACAAATTAGGCATGCCCCAACAGAGTAGGGCTATACCCAAAAATATGATGGGGTAAAGCGAGGGAATGGGATAACCAAAAAAAGCAAAATTCATTGCTGTTGATAAGTAGAGTTGTGGAGCAAATTGAAAATTAGTCGACGATGATAGAACGTTAGTTAGGAGTCCATCTAGAGGCTCCTGTAGGGGCCATAAAAGTCCCAACCCCGCGATAGAAGCCACAATCAGGGTATATCTAGATTTAAATCTTGCTGTGATGAATGCAATAGGCTGTCGGCGGCTGAAATCATCAGCTAATCCCAAGATCCCCATAAATCCCAACAGTCCCCAGATGAGGGTATTAAAAAATGGCAGGTTGATCACTCCGAACTGATGGCAGACAAAAAGTGATGACATAAATGCGAGACCACCTGTTCTTGGCACACGATCAGTGGAGTTAGTTCGATCCAAACTTGGCTCATCATAAAAACCAATGGGAGCCACGTACGAAATCATAAGACGAGAAGCTTGATAGCCCACGAATACACCTAGGATCACTAGAATCCAGTGAATCTGACTCAAAAGGATTCTCGTCAGTTCCAATAATTGACTAAGTTGAAACGGCATAGATCCTAATTTTAACTTAGGGCATAGTCCATTACGAATTGAGGTGGTTAATTCGGGGTCTTTTATCTCAATCTTTTAAATTAACTTGCTCTGATGCTACACTTAGAGAACCCAATCTTTCTTCGATGGGTGGCGACCTCTGCAGGAAGCCCCTTCCCTCTAATTTTGAAGGGTTTCATGGAGCGATCGCCCGTGCTTCCTCTCAGGATGCACGATGAAGAACCGCCCTGGGCCGGAATGCCCAACCATTTAATAAGGCTACGAGCCTTGGAGTTTGTCTATGAATTTAAATACCCTCTCTTTTCAAC
>CAWULW010000216.1:0-1685 GCA_963923615.1 uncultured Holophagaceae bacterium | reverse complement strand
TCATCCTTGGATAATACCCAAGGTTTTTTTTCTGATATGAAGAGGTCTGCCAGCTTAAGTAATTGCCACCAAGCCTCGAGTGCTGAGTGGATATTATTCTTTTGGATTGCCTCCAAAGTTTCTTGAAGTTTATCCTTGGCTAGTTGATGGAACTTGGACGTCTCGGGATCTTTAATAGGTAATCTAGGTTGGGGAAGTGAAGAGTCTAAATACTTCTGGATCATAGTTAGAGTTCGGGATAATAGATTACCTAATCCGTTAGCAAGATCAGCATTTAGGCGATCAATAAAGGAATCATAAGAAAAAGTACGATCATTACCCACTTGCATGTCCCTCATAAAAAAATATCTGAGGGGTTCGGGGCCGTAGGTAAGCAATTGATCAGGAGTGACGATATTACCTTTCGATTTACTCATTTTGGAATCATGCATGAGCCACCAGCCATGTGCGAGAATTTGCCTCGGAAGCGGAAGATCGAGGGCCATTAAGAAAGCAGGCCAATAAATTGCATGGAATCGAAGAATATCTTTACCGACAATTTGTAGATTTGGGGGGAAATTACTATTTGATCCAGAAAGGTAATTCAGCAAGGCGTCAAACCAAACATAAACTACATGTTCGGGATCGTTCAAAACCGGAATTCCCCATTTAACAGATGTTCTACTTAGGCTCAGATCCTGGAGCCCTGCCCTTACAAAGCTTTTTACTTCATTGAATCTAGATTCAGGGAAAACAAACTGAGGTTCGGAATCATAATATTCTAATAAGCGTTTTTGATAGGAGGATAACTTAAAAAAATATGTTTCTTCTTTGAGATGGACTAGATCACTTGCCAGACCTTGTGATTCTAATTCCTTTAACTGAGCAGGTGGAACAAAAGCTTCTTCGGATATTGAATACATACCCTCATAAGAAGCCTTGTAAATATCTCCGCTATCAATAAGTTTTTGAAAAAGATTCTGTACGTTTCGAACATGGTCTTCATCGGTAGTGCGAATGAATCGAGAATAGGATATTCCTAATTGGCTCCATAACACTTTATAATTCTGGACCATTTGATCGGCTAACTCTCGGGGCGTTACGCCCTTACTCTTAGCTGATTTTTCACACTTTTGACCATGTTCATCGGTCCCTGTCAGCAAATAGATTTCATCACCCATGAGCGACCGATATTTTGAAATGACATCAGCCAAGACAGTTGTGTACGCGTGTCCAATATGGGGCTTGTCGTTTATGTAATAGATTGGCGTGGTGATAAAGAATTTTTGACTCAGAGAGACTCCTAAGTGAAACAGGTCAAAGAACCTGAGCCTCTAGAATTCGATCCCCTTGTTTAATGGCCAAAACAATATCGATATCATCTTTGTTGACACATTTGCCAAAGACAGTATGGACACCATCAAGATGACTGACGTTGGCAGTAGGGCCATTAACGATAAAGAATTGACTACCACCTGTATCTTTACCTGCATGGGCCATTGAAAGAGCCCCTAACTCGTGACGATGGGGATTATTTTGTGTTTCACATTTTATTTTCCATCCAGGACCGCCGGTACCTGCCATCCCTGTGGCCCCATCTCTTGTATTAGGACAACCACCCTGAATGACAAAATCCTTGATCACTCGATGAAACGAAAGGCCATTGTAGAATTTGTCCTGAATAAGCTTTTTAAAGTTTGCTACCG
>CAWULW010000215.1:0-1695 GCA_963923615.1 uncultured Holophagaceae bacterium | reverse complement strand
GCCTTCGTCGGCAGCGTCAGACGTGTATAAGAGACAGTCGAAATACTATTCAAAGAGATGGATCAGCGTTTGTACCAGCAGTGATTCGGTACAATAAATCCTCCACCAAGGTTCTTATTGAAGTAGCTAACCTTAATAATCCTGTCGATGCAGAAAATCTTTCAGACCCTGAGTTTAGGTCAAGATTCGCTGAGAGTGTATGCCAAGCTATAAAAGCCTACTTTAAGAACTAATTAGGAACTGTTTTCGGAGCGCCCTGAGAGTAGTCAAGGCAGCCAAGGGATCTTGGTTGAGAGAGGTTAAATGTCCCATCTTTCTCCCCTTATTCGGAACCTTTTTTCCGTAAAGATGGAGAAAGGTTTCAGGCGTGTTCAAGACCCTATTCCAATCAGGCTCTCCACCAGATTCCAACCATAGTTCGCCAAGAAGATTAATCATTGCTCCTGGCTTGGTAACGCCTACGGGGCCTAGTGATTGACCAGTTAAAATTAATGCCAATTGAGTAAATTGACTGGTTTCAGAAGCCTCCATTGTAACGTGGCCTGAATTATGGGGACGAGGAGCAAGCTCGTTGACCAAGACTTGACCATTGGGTAGAAGAAAAAACTCAATAGTGAGTAGCCCGATGACGTCCATTAATTCCATAATTTTCTGACCCATAGACAAAGCTGATTGAACTGACTCGGTAGGAATGGGGCCTGGATAGAGCGTACTTTCAAGAATATGATTTTCGTGATGATTTACAAATGAATCCCAAAAAGATAAATTTCCATGAGTATCCCTAGCTCCGATCAGACTGAATTCTTGAACAAATGGAACCCATTGCTCAAGGACTACTGGCCGGCCTTCAAATCTGGCGAGGCATTCCTTGAGATATGTAAATTGGGATGATAGCAATTTGGTTTGACCTCGCCCATCGTACCCCAATGATGCTGTCTTGAGAATTGCGGGGATCCCCACCTTCTCCACACCATTTATAAGGTCGTCGATGGTAAGAATTTCTGACCACAAGGCAGTAGGAATACCAATAGTATTTAGATAACTCTTTTCGCGAATACGATCCTGTGACAGCTGTAAAATCATCGGAGAAGGGTATATCTTTGTAGTTTTTTCTGCAGCAAAAAGCGCCTCAGATGGAATGTTTTCAAATTCGAATGTAAGAACTTCAGTATCCCTGGCGAATTGGAGAACTGCATGATGATCAGAAAAGGACCCTGCGATAAAACGATCTGCTTGTGTTGCACATGGGCAATCTGGAGTTGGGTCATAGACAGAAACTTTTACCCCTAATTGTTGCAAGGCCATACAGAGCATCAGACCTAGTTGACCTCCCCCTAGAATCCCAATTTGTTCGGGATGCCTCATCACTAAAACCTCGAAAATATTATTTTCTCACAGGAACGAAACTTTCAACTTGAAAGTGTCTATCATTAAAGAGTATGAAAGTAGCTCTCATCACCTTATCGGATCGGGCTTACCATGGACTCTACGAGGATCTCTCGACTCCTAAGCTAGAAAATTGGCTGCTTAACAATGGCGTTAACCATCTTGTCAAGAAACTCATTTCGGATGATAAGGTTCAGTTAAGGAGTTCTATTAGGTTTTTTTTAAGTCAAGATACGGATTTGATTCTTACTTGCGGAGGAACTGGTATCTCGCCCAGAGATATTACTCCTGATGTGACGAAAGAAATTA
>CAWULW010000214.1:0-1696 GCA_963923615.1 uncultured Holophagaceae bacterium | reverse complement strand
CCTAAGCCTTCGTCGGCAGCGTCAGATGTGTATAAGAGACAGGTTTTGTACCTCAAGTTCGTGAACTCTCATTCCTCTGATTTCCATTAGAATCTTAATTCTATGCCAGACTTAAATTCTTTGTTTAAAGAGCACATTCTCAACCGGCAATCGTCTGCCGAAGAAGTCTTGGATAAAACTGGATTTAATTGTCTAGTTATTTCAAGCGGCCAACCCTTTACTTACTTTGCAGACGATAATGAAGCCCCTTTTCATACAATTCCTCACTTCAATCATTGGTGCCCTCTAGAGGGACCGCATCATTTTTTAATCATCAGGCCTGGAAAAAGAATTTCACTATATCGTTATAGTCCCGAAGATTTTTGGTACGAACAAAAACCTCTTGGTGATCCATTTTGGGTACCATTTTTTGACATTCGAGAATTTTCTTCACTTGAACTCCTCCAAGAATCCCTTGAAGGCTTAGGGAAAGTAGCTTATATAGGTAATGAACTAGAAGTTGTTGGAAATAAAGGTTGGGCTCTAAATCCTGATTCACTAACAAAGCATCTAGATTGGACAAGAAGTTTTAAATCCAACTATGAAGTACACTGCATACTAGAAGCCCAAAAATTAGGTGCAAATGGTCATCGGGCATCCAGG
This sequence comes from uncultured Holophagaceae bacterium, assembly GCA_963923615.1. Lineage (GTDB taxonomy): Bacteria > Acidobacteriota > Holophagae > Holophagales > Holophagaceae > Acidiparvus. The sequence continues at coordinate 1,054 of CAWULW010000214.1, read as the reverse complement.
GAAGCTTTTTTGTCGGGTGCTAGCGAATTAGAAATCCATCATGCTTTTGTGCGTGCGGTTGGCTGTACGGATGACGACTTGCCCTATACAACAATCGTGGCACTAAACGAAAAGGGCGCGACGCTTCACTATCATGGAAAACGTCCTCAAATTCATAATGGGTCAGTCCTGCTTATAGATGCTGGGGCTAAATGGAATGGATACGCCTCTGATATAACGCGCACTCATATCTCCCCCTCTTGTCACGAGCGCTTTCAGTCTCTCCTTAAAGGAATGGAGAGAATTCAACAAGATCTTTGCCAATCTTTAAAACCTGGGATGCAATATGCCAACTTCCACCAAGAGGCACATGCCAAAATAGCTCAATTGCTTTCTGAGCAAAACTTGATCAATTGTGGTATCGAAGAAGCTCTTGAAAAAGGGTATACCATGCCTTTTTTCCCTCATGGTCTCGGACATCACCTTGGGCTTCAAGTACATGATGTGGCGGGAAAACAACTTACACCCCAAGGGGATGTGGCCCCACAACCCCTGGAGCACCCCTACCTTCGAACAACTCGTATGATTGAAGAAGGTCATGTATTCACTGTGGAGCCAGGTCTATATTTCATACCAATGCTACTTCGTAAATATCGCGAAGATGATAATACTAACATTTTCAACTGGAAATTGATTGATGAACTTACCCCGTACGGCGGGATTCGCATTGAAGATAATGTTCTGATCACCAAATCTGGTCACCGAAATCTAACTCGCGAACTTTTGCCCCACTAGAAAGAGCAGATTCATGAATCTTCCTTGGTCCATTTTTAGAAAAATGTACTTTTTATGTTTTATTCTTGTGCAAGTTGTACTTCTTGGTACCCAAGCAAATTCTGATGAGAAAGGAGTTATTACACTCAACGGATTAACCCATCCTCTACAGAAAATGACTTACGTGACAACTCCAATGGTTCGGTTGGAATGGATGGAAGATGGAAGTCTTGTAGAAACTCAGGTCGATAAAGGAACGACAACTCTTTTCAGAATAAATCCATCAAACTGGGTAAAAACC
>CAWULW010000213.1:0-1698 GCA_963923615.1 uncultured Holophagaceae bacterium | reverse complement strand
CTTCGTCGGCAGCGTCAGATGTGTATAAGAGACAGGACCCCTATAATCTTCCATTTTCTGTTCGACTCGATAAATTTGAGGTCGTCAAGCACGATCCGGAGTATCGTCTTTATGTTTTCACCCAACCAAACGGAAAGGGTGGATTTGAGGAAAATCCTAAATCATATGATGCTAAATCAGGATTCAAAACAAGGTTACCTCTCACTTGGAAGCAGTTAGAAATTCTTCAATCCCTCTCTGATGGACTCAATCGAAGCACTTGGATAAACGATATTACTGCTCCGCCCAATCCAGTGCTTCAAGTTATCCTAGGTACCGGTTCACCAAATCCTCTTATGGGTTTTTTAGTTGCAGGCGATTCTAGAACGCGAAGATTTAATGATGCAAATGGAAGATTCGCACTACTTTTCACCGAGGAATTTATTTCGAAAGATCTTAGCCTACTTAAACGTAGACCCCCCCAAGCACATACTATACAACTCAATTTTGCTGGTAAAACCTTCGATAGGGAATTCAAAAATGGAAGTTTTTGGAATTTTCCCGTTTTCAAACTCAAAATGATTCGCCTATTTAATGATTTTCCACTTAAACAAGATCCTAGTGGGCGATCTATAGAATTAGAATCAGTGCCCCTCGATCTCAGGGGGAATTGGGCTGAATTGGAATTGATAACCAATGATGGACAGCAGGCTAAAATCCTTTTAAGTTCTCGCAATCCTGAATTTTCTAGAAGTCTCAATGCCGACAATTTACCACCAGGTCTCAGTCTAGAGTATCGAACATCGGGCGAGGAATCCTTTTCTGAATTTGTTGTCTTTTCCAAAAACGATTTGAAGATTCGTTTTATTAAAAATGGCCAGGTTGTTAAAGAGTCTCCTTTGGTACTCAATCGTCCATTTGTTTTTAAAGATGGATTCTCTGCAACACCATTAGCTCTTCTGCTCAATGCAAGGATTGAGAGAAACTATGTAGCAAATCCCCAAATCCGTACCATCTCCGAGAAAAACCCCGTGGTTCAACTCGCAGTATCGGATCCGCAGAGTGGAAAAAAGGAGATAGTATGGCTGGATGGGCGTGAAGCAAAACCCACAACACTATTAGATGGAAAAATTGGGATTATTTATCGCTTAAAAGATCAAGAGGCAAAGGATTTTAGATCCACGATTTCTCTCATAGATCAATCAGGAAAAATCATAGCTCAAAAACAAATTTCAGTGAACGACCCCTTGGTATATAAGGGGCTATGGTTCTATCAAAGCAATTATAATCCAGAAGATCCTTCCGTAAGTGGCATTATGGTCGTTTACGAACCAGGTTTGTGGGTGACCTACTTGGGATTCGCAATGATTATGGTAGGAACCATTTGGATGTTCTATTTAAAGCCAATTTTTAAAAAGCGTCAGGGAGTTATGTAAAATGATGAATTTATATTACAACTTTGCAAAAGCTGAAATTGGATTTCAGCTCATGTTTATCGCCTATTTAGGCTCATGCCTTGGATATGCTCTAAGTATCTTTAAGACTAAATATGAAGAAAAAATCTACCTAACTGCACGCTATCTATTTTTAATAGGATGGTGTCTCAACGCCTATATTCTAATTTCAAGAGGTATAGTGGCTGGACGTCCGCCCTTTAAGACTTTTTATGAAAGCCTCCTCTACTTTAGTTTTCTATTCGGGATCCTATCTCTCTTTATT
>CAWULW010000212.1:0-1712 GCA_963923615.1 uncultured Holophagaceae bacterium | reverse complement strand
TCTCGTGGGCTCGGAGATGTGTATAAGAGACAGCCTTATTGACATTTTGTCCCCCCGATCCTGAGGAACGGGTCGTCTCGATACGAATAGCCTGTGCGGGAATAATCACCCTCGAGTTAATTTGAAATCTATGTTGCATAGGCTCACGCTACAAGATGTAGATAGAATAGACCAATGCTAATTCTACGCTCAATGACCCCAGAAGACGCTCCGCTAGTCGTTTCTTATATTAAAGAACTTGCTGATTACGAGCGTGATCCAGACGCTGCAATCGTTAATCCCGAGGACATTTTGCATTTTGCTTTTGGCGATCACCCTTTAATTTATGTGGTGATGGCTGAGTGGGAGGGAAATCCTGCAGGTTTCGCACTATGGTTTTATAACTTTAGTACCTGGGAGGGTCGAGCGGGTATTTACCTTGAAGATCTCTATATTAGGCCTGAATATCGTCGAAAGGGTATTGGCAAAGCTCTATTGATCCACTTGGCTCGGATAGCTATTGCAAATAATTGCACCCGATTTGTTTGGCAGGTCCTCGATTGGAACAAATCAAGTATCAATTTCTATCGCCAAATGGGAGCTCGGACTATGGATGAATGGTTAACTTGTCGGGTCGATAATGAAGCACTCGTGCAGTTGGCAAATCGACCCAGTGAGCATCTGTCTTGAACGCACTAAAGAACTTTATTGAAAGACTTTCTCCATTTCTTAGGGAGCAACTCTACGGAGTTGGGGGAGTAGTCCGTGATCGGATAATGAAAGATTATGACAAAACTTTGTTGATGGGCGATATTGACTTAGCCTGCTCGCTTCCCCCTCAGGCTATGCGAAAAGCATTTGAAGAACTTGGCATGAGAGTTATACCTACAGGTTGGAAGCATGGAACCATCACCCTACTGCATGAAGATGGCAAATATGAAATCACGAGTTTTCGCAGCGAAATAGGCTATAGTGACTTTCGACATCCTGACGAAGTAGTCTTCAGCGTCACCCTTGAAGAGGATTTATCTCGGCGAGATTTTACCATCAATGCAATTGCGGTACCCTTGGCCCGTATACTTGATGACACTTGGCATGACTGCCTAGTAGATCCATTTGGGGGCAGAGAAGACCTGCATCACAAAATAATTCGATGCGTGGGAGAGCCCAGTGTACGGTTTACGGAAGATCCCTTAAGAATGCTACGCGCTTGTCGTTTTGCATCCCAATTAGATTTCAGCATTGATCCTCCTACACTCCAGGCTATGGTGACTAATGCTCAACTTATCAAACATGTATCCCGCGAACGGATTGTTGGTGAAATCAACAGGCTCCTTCTCGCAACCAACACCAAAGGAATTGAACTCGTAATTGAAACAGGCCTCTTAGATCAGATGCTAGATAGTGATTTATTGTGCCAGAACTATCTTAAGTCAAGACCTTTCACTGTCAATAAACAGTGTAGTTTAGAGGAGCGTTGGTATTTATTACTTGATTGGATTTTAAGAGCATTTGATGCGGGTTCGCGCGCTTTGGATATCAACACGCTTTTGACCCATTTCCCTCTATCAAATCGGGAGCGAAAATTTATTGACTCTCTCTTTGATTCTCAAACCTTAATTCCGACCATCCTTCAAGATATACCTCCCAAATCAGATGAAGCTATGTACCATTTGCGACTTCGACTGTCTCAGATCAAACAGTTAGGATTAGATCCGATATGCTTCCTCAGA
>CAWULW010000211.1:0-1770 GCA_963923615.1 uncultured Holophagaceae bacterium | reverse complement strand
CAAAAAGTGGTCGAAGCACATTGTCCTTGTAGGTAAAGGTGTTTGTTTTGACTCCGGGGGACTCTCTCTAAAAGACTCTTCAAGTATGGAAACCATGAAAGACGATATGATCGGTTCAGCGATTGTTTTTACAACTATTGTCGCTGCTGCTCAACTCAAACTTGATGTGTGGGTCTCTGGTTTAATGGGCTTAGTTGAAAACATGCCCGATGGAAATAGCTACAAGCCAGGAGATGTGCTTAAAAGTCGTAGTGGTAAGACCATTGAAGTTCTGAATACAGATGCTGAAGGTAGGCTGGTATTGGCTGATCTTTTAGATTTTGCATCTGAACTCAAGCCGGATCATATTATTGACTTAGCTACTCTTACCGGAGCAGCTTTGGTTGCTGTAGGTGATGGCGTGAATGCTATTATGGGAAACGACCAAAAGCTGATAGATTCTCTGATTACTTCTGGATCATCAACCGGCGAACTCATTTGGCAACTCCCTTTAGTGGATGACTATCGAGAGTTAATCATCAGCCCTTTGGCAGACATCAAGAATATTACAGGGACTCGCTGGGGCGGAACCATCACAGCAGGTCTATTTCTTCAGGAGTTTGTGAAACATTCGTCTTGGGCTCACATAGATTTAGCGGGTTGCTGGTCTAGTCGGGAACGCGATTATCGTCCCTACGGACCTACGGGTGAAGGCCCAAGGTTCCTTCTTGATTGGCTACTCAATTCTAAGTAATTACATGGGGTGGACGCTTAATTCTAGATACTTCTAACTTTCAACTTGACGACAGGAACCGATAGGAGTTTATTAGTATCAAACCACCAAGGACTACCTCCTCCTTTTTTAATGTGAAAGCACCCCTTAAATATGTCCGATTCCCCTATTACGCTTACTAAAGCCGATCTAACCAAGCACCTGATGGATAAGCTTCCCATAGGGAAAGAAGAAGCTGAAATACTGCTTAATGCCTTCCTTCAGACAATTGTGGAATCACTTAAAAAAGGCGATGGTGTTGAGCTCCGAGGTTTTGGTAGCTTTCGCTTGCGCGACCGTAAATCGAGACAAGGCCGAAATCCAAGAAGTGGAGAAACCATCCAAGTTCCGCCTAAACGTGTTGTCTACTTTAAGTTAGGTAAAGAACTCAGAAGTAAACTTATTGACTGATTGTCACCAATAACTAGTGCTAAAACTCAAGTCACACGTCAGATCCTCGCTGTGGACTTGACAACCTAGTCTGATGTTATTGGGGGTTCTAAGTTGGTAAAGTTTAGTTTGCTCAAGTAGGCTAGGGGCCATTAACTGGGACTGACCGTCATGAATTGTGATAATGCATTTTCCGCAAACTCCTTTGCCTCCACAACTTGATGCTAAAGGAATTCCATTTTTAATACATAAATCTAAAAGAGTTCCATCCCCAATAAGGGATTGATCTCCATTCGATAAAATCGCCCTAATCATGATTATTGTTTATTCAGAATCGCTTTAATATTCTTCGGATTGTCTGCAGTAACATTCGATTTGGTAGTTCCATATAGAATTGAATCGAACGATTGAGTAAAAACAGGTATGACAATACCTTGATCATCAGGCAGTACGACCTCTGCAGAACTGGGACCAAAAGCATCATTGGGACTGGAAAGCGTATATCGATGGGACGTTGCCTCGAGGCCGCTAATGGTTAGCATATTACCCCCCTTATTTGTTTGGTCTACTTTTATTCGCACTCCGTCGATACTGAGATCAATTGGTCCTTTAATATTTCTAGAAAATTT
>CAWULW010000210.1:0-1771 GCA_963923615.1 uncultured Holophagaceae bacterium | reverse complement strand
TACACCTAAGCCTTCGTCGGCAGCGTCAGATGTGTATAAGAGACAGGCTCACCATATCCCGATCCATCCCACGACCAAAACCTTGTGCATAATCCACGCTTTCCCAATGCCTATTGCGGGCCATTTGAACACTCTTTTTCATACATTTAGCAAACTTTTTCTTAGTATCTTCAGGCAAAGAACGCCGAATCGCATTCCCGCCCATGGGAAGTGGGAGATTAAACGTCTCTTTCCACCATTGCCCCAAATCGACTACCAAGTATAGCCCTTTTTCTTTATACATTAGTTGGCTCTCGTGAATCAGAAGACCAACATCGCTCTCACCTCGTTCAAGAGAGGGAAGAATCTCATCAAAAGGCATAACATGAGTTTTGAGATGAGGGTGGAATCTCTGAAGCGATAAATAGGCGCTTGTATAAATTCCAGGAATAGCGATGGTATGGTCGATCAATTTTTTTGGAGTTAAGGGAATTCGACTCACTACCAAAGGTCCTGTACCCTCCTGAATACTTGAACCGGCTGTTAACAGATCGTATCGATTTTGGATATGCGGATAAACACCAAAACTTATCGCACTCACATCAAAGCGCTCTTCAAAACTAAGTTGATTTAACTTTTCAATATCGAGGCGTACAAAATCAAAAGTGAAGTCTTGTCGATCTAGATCGTCATCCAGCCAGCCCAAGGCCAGCGGAGCCATCATATAGGCATCGTCCGAGTCAGGAGAATGGGCAATCACAAGATGAGTTGTCACGTTAGTAGTTAAGTCCATCTTTTCTGATATGAATGTAAGGCTTTTGTCCTTCACCAGCTTGCAACTGCCCTTCAATCACCTCTCCTATAAAAAGAAGGTGATCCCCGCCTATATCTATTTTTTTTACATACCTTAATAGAAGCCAAGCATGGCTTTGCCTAAGAAGGGGGGTGGAATAATTACTCAACAAAACCGAAGGATCATCCGACCAAGGGTCAATTCCAGGTTCGAACCCCTTTCCGTATTTTTTTAAACTAGAAAAATCTCCTTCGGAAAGAAAATTTAGACCAATTAATCGGCTCTCTTCGATAAATGATTCAATGGGTCGACTAGGTTTAATCGAAAGTGTGACCATCGGAGGGTCAAAGCTAACTTGTTGATACCATGATGCTAGAAAAGCTGTTCGCCCCTTAGTTCCTGCCGAAGTTGCAATGGCGAGACCACTAGGGATTTTGCCAAGGGCGGCAGCAAGTGAAGAGATAGAGAGAGACATCGTAACACCTCAAAATTTAGGGGGTTCCAGAAACTAATTTTAATAACTGAATGGCTTGATACAAGATAAAGATGCCTAGGCTAGCCACCAATAAACCGCTCATACGAAGGAGTCGCTGCTTCCAGCGCAGGGATATGTGAGTGGATACTAAACCAAGTGTGAAAAGGAGGGGCAGATTCCCGAGCCCAAAAGAACCCATCCCAAGAGCACCCATTTGCCAGGAGCCCATTTCTAAGCTTTTAAGCAACATCATGAAAACTAAGCCGCAGGGAATGAGGCCCCAAATCATACCGATCCAATAGGGAAAATGTGCCCACTGAATGTGACGACCCAAAAATCCTTGAATTCGATCAGGTAATTGAAATTCCATGAGTGCGTCTGCTCGTCGTCCAAAAGTTAAAAAAATACCCAAAGTCATAATCACGAAACCGATGGTTAATTTCAGCCAAAGCTGCCAAGGCCAAGCTCCTACAGAGAGCAAGCCTTTCCCATCCGGCTTGCAACAATCAACCATTTCTTGAACG
>CAWULW010000209.1:0-1773 GCA_963923615.1 uncultured Holophagaceae bacterium | reverse complement strand
AGAAAAACAGCGCCCTGACGAAAACAAAAACATATTCAACTGGCCTTTGGTATTTGCTAGACCCATTCGGTATGCAAGCCTCCTTCTCGCATTGCTTGCCGTTTTCGGGGTCTTGCAGGTGAAAGTCGATTTTAATCCCCTCAACCTTAGGGATCCTGAAACAGAATCCGTTCAGACCTTCAAGTATCTCCTCCAATCGGAGGATACCTCTCCCATGACACTGGCCGCTTTGGCCGCCGATGAGAACCAAGCCGCACAGCTCCGCAAGTCATTTTCAGCCTTGCCAACTGTAGATCGCGTTCTCAGTCTCCAGGACTTCATACCCGGAGACCAGGCAGAAAAACTCGAAATTATTCGGAATACAGAGCTGTTGATGGGATCCAGCTTGGACCACTACCCAAGCGCTAACTGTTCTGATCCTGAACTAATTGCTGTACTTCATTTTAGGGATGTGTTGAGGAACCATTTGCAAACATATCCTGACTCCAGGTCCACCCAAAAGCTTGTCAGGACTCTTGACCAATTTCTAGAAAGCGCAGACCAAATTGCTCCGGCCGATAGAGGACCCTTACTCTGTCGACTACAAAACAATTTAATCGGCAGTCTCCCCCCCGTCATTCAAGACCTCGCTAAAAGCCTGACGGCATCAGAGTTTAGTCAGAGCGATCTTCCTAAAGATTTATTGGAACGTTGGATCAGTTCCGATGGTCTTTATCGACTTCAGATTTTTCCAAAAAAGAATCTGGATGATGTAGGTAATCTGAGGGAGTTCATTATTGATGCGCAACAGGTTGATCCGAATGTCACAGACCTTCCTGTTACCTATCTTGAATCCATGAAAGAGGTCATTGGAGCCTTTCAGGAGGCATTTGCGATCGCATTTACGGCGACAGCGCTCATCTTGATTTTGGTTTTACGCAACATTCGAGACACGCTACTCGTCCTCCTTCCACTCGTATTGGCCTCGCTTTTTACCGCTGCAAGTACATCAGCTATGGGTATCGCCTTCAATTTCGCGAACATTATCGCCCTCCCCCTGCTATTTGGTTTAGGGGTAGACAGCGGGATTCACATGGCTAATCGGCTTCACTATCTTGAGAAACACAAGGGCCAACTATTGGCGGCGAGCGAGGCTAAAGGGGTCTTTTACGGTGCACTAACAACGGTTTTTAGCTTCTCAAGCCTCGCATTCACAGCCCACAAAGGCACCGCAAGCATGGGGCTTTTACTATCAATAGGCCTCCTTTACACGCTGATCTGCGCCCTAATTGTTCTCCCCGCCTTTAGCGACATTAGAATTCGAGCCCTAAGATCACGCTGATTGTGTAGAATCATCGCACTCAGTTTTAATCCTCAGTGCCTGCAGAAATGTCCAGACTCATTTCGGATCTACTCGAAGAAAATATCGGTAAGAATTTTGAGCTTCATGAGAGCCATCTCAACACCCAGATGGTTCGAGTTCTCAAAGCAATTGGCTACGATCGTGTATACACCAAAGGTATAGGACCCTACCTTTTTGATGATCAGGAAAACCGTTACCTTGATCTATTGAGTGGTTTTGGTGTCTATGCTCTTGGCCGTAATCACCCGAAAGTAATAGAAGCGCTTCAGGATGTGCTTACCGGGCAATTACCCGATATGGTTCAGATGGATGTCTCGCTTTTGAGCGGTTTATTAGCCAAGGAGATTTTGAGACGTTCGCCTAGCAAACTGCAGAAAATGTTTTTCTGCAATTCGGGTACCGAGGCTGTTGAAGCCGCGATCAAATTTGCC
>CAWULW010000208.1:0-1777 GCA_963923615.1 uncultured Holophagaceae bacterium | reverse complement strand
TCTACCATGAACATTGAAACGCCAAAAATCAAATCCATCATCTCTGCGTTAGAATCTGCGGAGATTCTTGGAGTGGATGATTATCTTATTCATTCTTGGGGTATTGGTGCAGACGAATACGATCCCGCGCTGGAATTTTCTTATACAGATTATGATGGACTAATTTTTGAATTCTCTTTCACATGGGAAGAAATGGAAAACTCGGTGCTATTTCCCGGTGGATTTTCTCTGAAAGATTCCGAGGGTGAAACAGTAGATATTCATCTTTATAAACTCGAAGCGATTAACATTAAATAAACTATGAAAGATGCTGCTATTTTTATTGTCGTAACTTTAATCTTTTTAAGCTGCATGATTTTTGTTGGAGTTAGTGAGGCTCCCACAATGATGAAGTCAATAGCTTGTTTTTTCTCTGGAGGATTGATGTTTTATTTGCTTATGAAGAATGAAAGTTATGAGATTTAGAGCTTGATTATTTTGAAATAAAGGAATAAGATGTCGAAAATGCCATAAACGATGACTAACGAAGACAAAATCAAAGTGCTGGCGGAGATGGGTGGGTGGAAATTTCATCCGGATGGCGTGGGGCATTATCAAGGAGAGCTTAAGTTCTGGACGGCATCAAAACCTTTGCCACCATACCTCACTTCCTATGACGCCATCATTCCGCTGATTCAGACGCAAGACGGTGAGATTAGAATGCTGGTTTGTGACTACTGTCTTAATGTCTTAGGATTTGGCTGTTATTTTGACGCCACCCCCGAACAACTCAGCGACGCTCTCATCAAGGCCGTAGGTAAATGGAAAGAATGATCGCTAATTTATGGATATTGTCAAAACAAAGATGAATGAACGGTGTCCAGTTGGAGGCATTTATTGCCCTTCGGAGATGTGTATAAGAGACAGGAGCAGGGGCAGCGACGGTGGGCTGAATCATTATTTGTTGAAGGATAAACCGAGTAAAAGTGTTTGGCGACACTCTGGCAGCTTGGAAATTTTCGATTCATATGATGACTGCAAAGCAGACTTGATGAAAAGAATGGTGGATCATCTTAGTGGTTTTGTGAAAATTGTTTGAAGGTCTTGACAAAAGTAAAAGACTCAATTAGTATCTTGTCAGTCAGTTAATCCTTAACTAAATAGACTTTAATTATGTTATACGACGAAGAAGTTTATGAGGAACAGTTGGTTTTGGCCAAGAAGGTTGCCTCCATGGCTCACACCAATCAGTTTCGTAGGGGTGGCGAGGAACCTTACATCGTCCATCCTGCTAGGGTAGCAAAGCGAGTTGCTAAGTATCTGGAAAACACTGACATGCAGGAAATGTCGTTGATTGTTCAATCCGTGGCATGGTTGCATGATGTGATCGAGGATTCTGTCGATGTTCAGGCGTTGTATAGTAGCGGGCTGATTCAAGAAATTGTTGAACCCGTGACGGTTCTCACCAAAAAGTATGGTGAATTTTACGATGATTATCTGGTCAAGGTCAAAGCAAACAACGTAGCTCGAATCGTAAAAATCCACGATATGCTTGACAACCTTGCAGATAATCCTACGGAGAATCAGATCCGTAAGTATGCCAAGGGTTTGAGTTTTCTGCTTTCTTAATATGGTTAAAAACACCAGCCAAATAGTTTATCGGGGAGTTATCAAAAGTCTCGGTAACTTCGTTAACTTGTCTGACGATGGTTACAACTGGCGGGGAACCAGAGAAGGAATCGTAGAAAGGTTGACGGAGTATTACGGTCCTAACTGGGAAAAGGATATTGCTGTCTCT
>CAWULW010000207.1:0-1780 GCA_963923615.1 uncultured Holophagaceae bacterium | reverse complement strand
TCTACTAAAATGGACAATCAAAGAACTAGCTGCTGCTAGTGGAGTGAGCGCCCCCACAATTCAACGATTAGAACAGGATGAGGGTGTGGCATCCGGCAGAATGCAAACGATTGCAGAAATAATTAATGCATTTGAAAAAAGCGATATTGAATTCATAGGCACTCCCGAAAATGGAGCCGGGGTTCGTTTCAAGCCTAAATAATCAAAATTATCGAATATTATTTCTTCGGAAAATTTTTGGTTCTGACCCAAGCCTTCGCCAGTTTCTCAAGCGAAAGATCACCATCATCTTTAACCTTGGATCTAGGTGGTGTAGGCGCAGAAATTTTTTCTGATGCAGATTTCAAAGCTGCACGAAGGTCAGGAAGGGGCTTTTTCTCAATTGCCATTACGATATTCCTTCAACCGAGATGACAAAACTAATCCCTGGATAAAATTCTAAACCGCCTTGTTCAAAACTCAAATTAAAATGAGGCTTCAAAACCAAGATTGAATAGTGCCCTCGATCCATTCTCTATGCGGCGCAACCAATACGCCTTGCGTATAAACACCACAATCAGAACGCCCCTTCCCCGTGGTCCAGGCCGTAATTCCAATAACCGATCCATTATGAATTAAGGGACCGCCTGAGTCACCATGACACCCGCCGGCACCTCCCGCTAACGGATCCTCAAGCCAAAGAATGATTTTGCTTTTTCCATAAGGCTCGATCACAGCAAGCGTCGCGCTTCTAAATTTTCCTAAAGCTTTTGAATTCTTTTCTTCTGATAATCCATATCCGGCTACAATAACGGAATCGCCAAGAGTGACTTCCTGAATATCTGATAGCGAAATTGGCCAAAATTGCGATGGCAAAGGATCTGCCAATTTAACCAAGGCCATATCAATCGATATATTTCGGTTTTTGATTGCTTTTGAACTGTAACGAGGATGAATTTTAACCTTCTTTGGCTCAATAAGAATTGGAACATTATTTTCATCACGCCAATGAATACGCCAATCCGTCGCTGAAGCTACACAATGAGCGGCTGTCAAAATAATATCTTGCCGAATAACGACCCCGGTACAAACATTCCCACGATTATCAAGAACCATCACAGAATTGTGTGAATAGCTTTGGTCCGGATTTCCCTGAACAACGGCAAATGTCGGATCGGTGTTTTGGATGGCAAGGATCCCGCCAATTGCTAAAAACAATCTTCGCATTGATTTGAATTTTAACTTCAGAACAAACATGACATAAAATTTCAAAAAGCAGTTAGAATTGATAGATAAAATCTATTACGATCTACATTATGTCACGAAAAGTAGATTTAAAATAGTAATTGACGAAATTATTCTAATCTAGGGTTAAATAGATGACGTGATCACTCCTTCTCAGAACGGGGCCACTGAAGAGGCCATTCACGAATTCTTTCGTAAAACCGCTCAAAGGCCAAGTCAGTCTCGGGTTTAAAAAGTCTACCTTTAACTGAAACGCCCGCCTCCTCCACACTATTAGATCTGCCTGATATAAGTGGATGCCAGTCCTCCAAGTCCTTGCCTTCAGCAATCAACCGATAAGCACAGCTCGGCGGAAGCCATTTCAGCGTTCGCGCCTCATGGGGCGTTAATTTTACGCAATCTGACACATGTTCCTGCCGGTGAGTATAATCACAGCAACGACATGTCTCTGGATTAAACAGCCGACAATAAAGATCGGTTGCATAATAATCACCTGTATCTTCGTCTTCCAATTTTACGAGACAGCACCGCCCACACCCATCACACAGGCTCTCCC
>CAWULW010000206.1:0-1800 GCA_963923615.1 uncultured Holophagaceae bacterium | reverse complement strand
ATAAGAGACAGGATGAGGGACAACCACGACAATGTTATTCCCCTTACCTTGGCTCCTTGATAAAAAACCTTTCTCAATTAAATGTTGAACATGTTTATGAACGGTTGATACGGCATGGGTTCGAACACCCTTTGCTATTTCGCTGAGAGTTGGACTACGACGCTCTTTTCTTGCAAAATCTCTAATGAACGCAAGAACTACGGACTGGCGCCTAGTCAAATCAGAGGATTTCATAACCCCAAGATTATAGGAAAGAGATAGAAGGGTCAATCCCTTTTTTTTCGTTTTTTTTGTCCTATGAATATACAATTCTAAATGTCGAGAATCCCCTTTATTCAAGGGCCTTTTTTGAGTTTTATGTGATAATTTAGGTTCCCCAATAATCCTGAAATTAGGATACCCAAGCACTTAGGAGTTTGAAAATGTCTTCGGTCACAATACCCCAATCTACTCAGACTAGGGTTAATGATTTTTCTATCCAGATTGCAACTGTAAATGGTTCAGGGTCACAAACAGCAAATAATGTTTTGATGCGTTCCATTTTCCAAATGGGCGTTCCGGTAAGCGGGAAGAATCTCTTCCCCTCCAACATTGCTGGATTACCCACCTGGTTCACAATACGAGCAAGTTCACTAGGATACACTGCGCGAAGGGCATCAAACGAAATGTTAATATTGATGAACCCCGAAACTGCTAAAGAAGATATTCAGAAGTCTGACACAGGGTGTTTGATCATTTACGACGAGCCACTCAAATTAGAAGGTACGAGAAATGACCTTCTATACTGCCCTGTCCCATTTCAAAAAATTGTAACTGCCTGCTGTCCTGAGCCTAAACTACATAAGTTAGTTAAAAATATGATTTACGTAGGCATCACGTGTTTTTTACTAGAAATCGATATCGAAGAATCCAAAAAAGCCATTTCCAAGCAGCTTAAAGGTAAGTCTAAGGCCATTGAAATCAATGTGGGAGCTGTCGAGGCAGGCTTTCAATGGGCAAAAGAAAATATCAAAATCAAAAGTCCCTTGAAGGTTAAAAGGGACAATAAAACTGAAGGTAAAATCATCGTCGATGGTAATGAAGCTTCGGCTATTGGATGTATGTTCGGAGGTGTAACCGTCCTTGCATGGTATCCCATCACTCCTGCCAGCAGTTTATCCGAAAGCCTTATTGACTACTTAGAGGAACACAGAAAAACACCCGATGGAAAATCTACCTTTGCAGTAGTTCAGATGGAAGACGAGTTGGCCTCTGCGGGTGCTGTTCTTGGTGCAGGATGGGCTGGGGCTAGAAGTATGACAACAACATCAGGACCTGGCATATCTCTGATGAGTGAATTTATTGGTCTAGGATATTTCAGCGAGATACCGGGGGTTTTCTTTAATGTTGCAAGAACTGGCCCCTCCACGGGTCTTCCGACTAGGACTATGCAAGGAGATATTGATATCTGTGCCAAGTGCAGTCATGGAGACACACTCCATATCAATCTTTACCCAGGAAATATGCAAGAATGTTTCGAATTTGCATACCAGTCATTCGACTTGGCAGAACGATTTCAAACCCCTATTTTTGTTGTCTCCGATTTGGATCTTGGTATGCAAAATTGGATGTCTGATCCTTTTCTTTATCCAGATAAACCCTACGATCGGGGCAAAGTCCTTAACCAGCAACAATTGGCTGAGATTTCAGAATTTGCACGCTATCGCGATGTTGATAATGATGGAATCCCATATCGTTCTCTCCCCGGAACCCCTGGTGGTAAAGGGGCATACTTTACAAGAGCTGTCTCTTATACACATC
>CAWULW010000205.1:0-1806 GCA_963923615.1 uncultured Holophagaceae bacterium | reverse complement strand
TTGAATCAGTGAAATTTTGTCTCCAATTTTAGATCCACCTAAGATACACACTAAAGGTTTCCTTGGATTGAGTATCTGATTTAGTCCTTGGATCTCCTTTTCTATCAAAAAACCCGCTGCGATATTGTCAGTTTTGAAATACGATAGAGCAGAAACTACCGAGGCGTGGGCTCGGTGGACTGCTCCAAAAGCATCGTTAATATAAAAAGGAGCTAATGACGCATAGAATTGGCCCAACGTTGGGTCGTTTTTGGTTTCCCCGGGGTAAAACCGAAGGTTTTCTAGAAGAAGTATTTGCCCCGATTTTAAGCGCTCCGCTCGTTGCCGAGTTTCCTCCCATGGTGAAAAGGGATCCAGGTGAACATCGTATCCTCTCCCTTTAAGATAATGAGCAATTGGTGTCAAAGAGAACAAGGACTCAAAACCAGATTTAGGACGACCAAGGTGCGAAGCTAGGACAATAGAACATCCGTGTTCAATAAGATAATCAATGGTGGGTAGAGTCGCTTCAATACGGCTAGCGTCCTGAATACCCCCATCCTTAAGAGGGACATTCAGATCGCACCTTAAGAATACGCGCTGCTCGGTTAAGGATAAATCCTGAGGAAGTCGAAGATCCATTGAAGCCTCGGTCTGTTTAAGAGTGTTGATAAATGCCGATCCACCTAGGTGCGGAAGGGTGAAAGATGGTGCCGTCATAGGCGCCCAAGGTTAATTTTAGACTTAGATCGTGGGCTCTCATTAAAGTGTTCATTTCGGGGGGTGGATACAGACGAATACGTTCCTGGACTCGCCTTTGATCTCCGGTTGATTTGTGGGTGATTGAGATATCTTTGGTCAGCCAGTTGCCCTCGAGTCGTCGATGATTATGAAACAGGTAGTGTTCAGTCTCTTGAGTATCTTCGGGAATCAGTGATTCTCGAACAAGGCTTTCATTCAGGAGGTCAATCACCAAATAACCTTGAGGCTTTAGGGAGTCACTGATATTTCTAATAAGAGTTCGGTTATGCAGATCATCAAAGTAACCAAAGGAAGTGAACCACATAAAGACTGCAGACAGCGATGAACTCTTTAGCGGAAAGTTGAGCATATTGGCGCAAAAAACCCGAGATCTAATAGTATTCGGAGTCATTTTTAATAAGGGCAACGATAAGTCCATACCAAATGTGTCTGTGTGAAGTTCTACTAGGGGTGAAAGGTGTCGCCCTTGTCCACAAGCTAAATCGAGCATTGGTCCTTGTGGGATCGAGGTCATTAAGGGAAGAATCGAATGTACCGCCTGCCTAGCTTCAGATAGACTTCGATGAGGATAGAGTTCGATATAGGCTTCATCGAACCAATTTTCATACCATTCGACCATGTACAATTCTAACGCGATACACTGAGAAGGCTATGAATCGCCCCGAGCGCCTTGAAGACCAAATTCAGTTTCTTATCTCTAATTTGATCCAGAGGGAAATTCGAGATCCTGACTTGGGCTTTTTGACGGTTACCGCCGTGAGGCTTTCGCCGGATAAAAGCCAAGCAAAAGTTTATTTCACTGTGCTCCCAATAAATGGCCAGTCTCAAGAACACCAGGTGCTGACGACCCTCTCTATTTTGAACAAATCCAAGGGCTTTCTTAGGAGTCGAGTAGCTGCTCGACTGACCATACGAAGAGTGCCAGAGATAAATTTTATTTTTGATGAAAGTATTAATGAAGGTAATAGGATTGAGAGTCTATTCACCGAGATCGAGAACGAACGAAGGTCTCGATCTTCACATGGGGACGAATGAACTCGGGCCTCTATCTTGTCCACAAGCCCG
>CAWULW010000204.1:0-1822 GCA_963923615.1 uncultured Holophagaceae bacterium | reverse complement strand
CCGCGGTCTTTGATGAGATCAGGGCATTTTTGGCTACCAGGTGCATGTGCGTAAAACCACCATTTCTCCAAGCCTCAAGCTTTTTTTCATCGAGGCGGAGATCATCAGCTAGAGCTAAGGACGCATTCGATGAAGGTCGATCTGAAGGACCTGTGATCACGGGAGCATTCGTAGGTCTAGGAGCGGACCCGACCCCCGGAACCGAAGTTCCAGTCGAAGATAGCGATGTTACATCGTTGTAAGCATCGAAGAACCCCGGATAGATAATGAGTTTTTCGCCATTAATAATTTGTGCATTTGAAGGTGCTTTCAAATCGGTGCCGACTGCAAGAATAAGCCCATCCGAAATAAGAACTGAACCTTGCTCTAGGACGGGTCCCGAAACGGGAACTACTTTAATATTTTTAATAAAGTAGGTTCGAGGATCATCAGCGTGAAGGGTTACAAAAACAAGAACCAGTAAGGAAAAAAGGCTTGTGCGTTTTAGGTTCATATCATCACCTGTGTAGAACGAAAGAGTATAATCATTAGTTAGGAACGTCTAGCCTTCGTCATTTAGATTATTAACTGCACAATATTTGGGGCAACTATGAATACCAAAATAGAACTCAAGATACCGCCTCAAGGCCAAGCAATTCTGATGATAGACGGTGTCATGTCAGTTCCCGACCACCCCATTATCCCTTTTATAGAAGGCGATGGTACGGGACCTGATATTTGGAGATCGAGTGTCCGAGTATTAGATGCAGCGGTCAATAAAGCCTACGGAGATCAACGTAAAATCGAATGGATGGAGGTTTACGCCGGAGAAAAAAGTTTTAATCTTTTTGGTACTTGGCTGCCAGATGAAACGGTCCAAGCCTGTCGCGACTATCTAGTATCGATCAAAGGCCCGCTGACAACTCCCATTGGCAAAGGCATGCGATCGCTGAATGTCGCCCTGAGACAACTTCTCGATCTTTACGTGTGCTTAAGACCTGTTCAATGGTTCAAAGGGGTTCCTTCTCCAGTTAAAAACCCACAGCTCGTGGATATGATTATCTTTCGAGAAAATTGTGAAGATATCTATGCGGGTATTGAATTTGAATTGGGCTCAGAGGCTGCTGAAAACTTTAAGTCCTTATTAGTCAAGACATTCCCGAATGATTTTAAAAAGATTCGCTTTCCTGAATCAACCGCCTTTGGGATTAAACCTGTTTCTCGAGAAGGATCCGAACGATTAATTCGGGCTGCTATTCAATACGCCATCAAGAATCAAAGAAAATCTGTGACCTTAGTTCACAAAGGCAACATTATGAAGTTCACCGAAGGTGGCTTCATGAAATGGGGGTATGAATTAGCCCAACGAGAGTTTGGGGCCACTCTCATAGACCAGGGCCCATGGTGCAAACTGCCCAATGGTATCGTCATCAAAGATGCCATTGCCGATATAACGCTTCAGCAGGTCTTAACTCGTCCGACAGATTTTGACGTTATCGCAACCTTGAATCTTAACGGGGATTATTTGTCAGATGCTTTAGCTGCGCAGGTAGGTGGGATTGGTATCGCCCCAGGTGGAAATATCAATTACCTCACTGGGCATGCGGTTTTTGAAGCCACTCACGGTACGGCTCCCAAATATGCGAATCTCGATAAAGTTAATCCAGGATCAGTCATCCTTAGTGGAGAGATGATGTTTCGTTATTTAGGCTGGACCGAAGCAGCCGATTTAATCCTTCAAGGGATGGACAGGGCCATTGCTTCCAAAAAAGTAACTTATGATTTTGCAAGATTAATGGCTGTCTCTTATACACATCTCCGAGCCCACGAGACGTAGAGGAAT
>CAWULW010000203.1:0-1824 GCA_963923615.1 uncultured Holophagaceae bacterium | reverse complement strand
TGCCGTTGTGGCATACATACCCGAAAAAATATCTGCGATGGCGACTCCAGCTTTTTGGGGGCCGCCGCCAGGAAGATCATCTTTTTCTCCGGTAACGCTCATGAACCCGCCCATACCTTGAACGATAAAGTCATAGCCAGCACGTTTTGAGTAGGGGCCATTTTGACCAAATCCCGTTATAGAACAGTACACTAGATCAGGTTTGATGAGTTTTAACGAGTCGTAATCAAGGCCATATTTCTTTAACTGACCAACTTTGTAGTTTTCAATAACTACATCGGTATTGATAATCAGTTTTCGAACAACTTCTTGACCTTCGGGTGTTGATATATCCAAGGTGATAGAGCGTTTATTTCGATTTATGGCCAAGTAATAGGCGGCTTCAGTCGTGTTTTGGCCACTTGAGTCCTTTAAGTAGGGTGGCCCCCATTCCCGGGTGTCGTCACCGCTACCTGGCCTTTCAACCTTGATAACATCTGCTCCTAGGTCTGCAAGATTCTGTCCGCACCACGGGCCGGCTAGGATTCGGCTTAGGTCTAATATGCGTAAATGATTAAGTGGTCCCATAAATAGGGATTTTGCATCAAATTTTTCCTTTCAGTTCGGAGTGTCGCTACAATCTCTCGCCATGGCTACAAGAAAAGAACAGTACAGCGAATCGTCCATTAAGGTCTTAAAAGGCCTTGAACCGGTAAAACAACGTCCAGGAATGTATACCAGGACGGATAACCCCCTTCATATCATTCAGGAAGTTATTGATAACGCTTCAGATGAAGCCCTTGGGGGATTTGGGAAGCACATTATGGTCACTCTTCATACGGATGGAAGCGTGACTGTTGAGGATGATGGGCGGGGTATTCCTGTCGGAATCCATCCAGAAGAGAAAAAACCAGTTGTTGAGTTGGTTTTTACTCAGTTGCATGCGGGTGGTAAGTTTGAAAAAGGCTCTGGTGGAGCTTACGCATTCTCTGGTGGGTTACATGGCGTGGGCGTATCTGTTACGAATGCCTTATCTAAACGATTAGAAGTCACAGTGTGGCGCGAAGGTCAAATTTCCAATTTAGCCTTTGAAAACGGTGACTTAGTTGAAAAAATCAAATCGAAAACGGCACCAATGGGTGATAAGCCAAACGGTACCCGAGTTCGTGCATGGCCAGATGGTAAATATTTTGACTCTTCGGCGATTCCACTCGCGGAATTGCAACGCCTATTACGCTCCAAAGCCGTTCTCTTGCCTGGTGTGAAGGTGACCCTAATCCAAGAAAAGACCGGTGATTCACAGTCTTGGCAATATGCTCAGGGTTTGAAGGGGTACTTAGACGAATCGATGGCTCAATTGGGTCATAGTCCAATCATTATTCCTGCATTTGACGGAGAGCACTTTGCTGATCCGGATCGTCCGGGTGAGGATGGTTTTGCCGAGGGAGAGGGTGGGTCTTGGGTTGTGGCGTGGAGTGAAGAAGGAGCGCCAGTTAGGGAGAGTTATGTCAATTTGATTCCAACTCCAGCCGGTGGAACTCATGAGAGTGGATTGCGTGATGGTTTATATAACTCTGTAAAAACATTTATTGAGATGCATGCGTTGCTTCCAAAAGGCGTGAAATTAATGCCTGAAGATGTTTTTGCTAGAGCCTCATTTGTTCTTTCTGCAAAAGTATTAGATCCTCAATTTCAGGGGCAGATTAAAGAGAGATTGAACTCTAGAGATGCTGTTCGATTGATATCTGGCTTTGTGAAATCTGCTTTAGATCTCTGGCTCAATCAACATGTTGATTATGGGCGTAAATTAGCTGAGTTAGTAATTAAACAAGCCCAGGCTAGAAC
>CAWULW010000202.1:0-1824 GCA_963923615.1 uncultured Holophagaceae bacterium | reverse complement strand
TTTTTACAGAGCGGATGCGTCGACGTATGTCTTGAAAACTTGCCATGAACTAGGCTCCCGTCCGACTGGTCAATTGAGACATGAAGTCTTCTTTAAACGTTGTGGCATTATCTTTTAGGGCAATCTTGGCCTCATCGCTGACCGTCTTAGAGTCACGAATACCTCGGAGCACCTCAGGGGCATTAACCTCTAGATACTCCAAAAAACCTTTTTCAAAACGACCTACATGAGCCAAGGGGACATCATCAACGTAGCCGTTGGTAGCCATCCATATTGAAACGACCTGTTTCTCAACGGGCATTGGTTGATATTGACCTTGTTTCAAGATTTCTACTAAGCGTTGGCCTCGATTCAATTGAGCCAAGGTCGCTTTGTCGAGATCAGATCCAAATTGAGAAAAGGCTGCTAACTCACGATATTGAGCTAGGTCTAATTTGATTGAACCCGCCACCGATTTCATGGCTTTTATTTGTGCTGATCCGCCGACTCGCGACACAGAGATACCAACATTGACAGCAGGGCGAATTCCTGAGTTAAAAAGATCGCTTTCTAAAAATATTTGTCCGTCGGTAATCGAAATTACATTTGTTGGAATGTAGGCTGCAACGTCCCCTGCTTGAGTTTCAATGACTGGCAAAGCAGTGAGAGAACCTGCACCCCGCTCATCCGATAACTTACAAGCCCTCTCGAGAAGGCGGCTATGTAGATAGAAAACATCCCCCGGATAAGCTTCTCGACCAGGAGGACGCCGCACTAACAGTGAGATTTCGCGATAAGCTGCTGCTTGTTTACTTAAGTCATCATAAACGCACAAAACATGGCCCCCAGGATTAGTCTTGCTAGAAGGTTTTCCATCCTGTCCATGCCACATAAAATATTCGCCCATAGCTGCTCCCGTCATAGGGGCTAAAAATAGGAACGGAGCGGGATCGGAGGCAGTTGCTGAAATGATAATGGTATGCTTCATTGCATCGTATTGTTCAAGCGTTTTAACGACTTGTGCCACGGTGGATCGCTTTTGACCGATAGCAACATAAATACAAATCACTCCTGTTTCTCTTTGATTAATAATTGTGTCGATCGCAACAGCCGTCTTACCAGTTTGCCGATCGCCGATGATCAATTCTCGTTGGCCTCGACCAATGGGGATCAAAGAGTCAATGGCTTTTAATCCCGTTTGCATGGGTTCGTGAACCGATTTACGATCCACAATGCCTGGAGCAATACGTTCTATAGGATTCATGGCATCTGATTTAATTGGTCCTTTTCCATCAATCGGTTGACCTAATGGATTGACCACCCGACCAATAAATTGTCGGCCGACAGGCACACTCATGATCTTTCCAGTACGCTTTACTGAGTCCCCTTCTTTGACCGAGTCTGAACTTCCCAAAATAATGATTCCGACATTGTCTTCTTCAAGATTAAAAGCAAGACCCATGACTGCTGCATCGCCCTCGCCCAAGAGAACAAGTTCACCTGCCATGGCTTTCTCAAGGCCATAGGCTCGAGCAATACCATCACCCACGCTAATGATTGTTCCCACCTCAGCAACATCCACTTGAGCATCAAATCCTTCGATTTGACTTCGAATGATGCGGGAGATTTCTTCGGCACGAATTTCCATAAATCCTCCAGTAACGTCTTAAGATTGTGTAAGCAGTTTTAATTTCATTTGATGCAGTAACCCTACAATTGATGCATCGATAACGGTCGAATTGACTTCAATTTTGAGTCCGCCAACGAGGCGGGAATCTAGGGCACAAACTAAGCGTACTTTTTTTCCAGTTCGCTTAGAAAGAAGAGTGATGAGCGATTTATGTT
>CAWULW010000201.1:0-1831 GCA_963923615.1 uncultured Holophagaceae bacterium | reverse complement strand
ACGATGTAACCCCATCCTCTAAGTCAGCTTCCGGTGAGCCTCCCATTCGTCGTTGGGTCCTCCTTGAAAGCAAAACTGGCCTGGATGGCGCTGATATTATCGGTGCCAACCGTAGCCCGGATCAATTTGGAAAAAATGAAGTTCATTTCATCTTGAATCAGAAGGGGGCGGATGATTTTGCAGCTCTCACGGGAATTGCCGCTCAAGAAAATCGTCAACTTGCGATCGTACTTGATGGTAAAGTGGTCAGCATTCTAGGAGCTCGAGAAAAAATTATTGGAGGATCGGTTTCCATTTCCCGTGGAGGCGGTTTCCCAACCCAAGAAGCAGAAGACCTCGCAAGTCAATTACGAAGTGGGGCGCTTCGCGCTCCCATGAAATTCCTCGACAGCACGGTGGTCGGTCCAGGCCTTGGGCTTGATTCCATTCGCTCTGGCGTCAAGGCAAGTCTGCTAGGCTTTGCCGCCATCGTTCTATTCATGGTTGTCTTTTATCATTGGAGTGGAGTCAATGCTATTGTGGCGCTCGTGGTGAACATGATCGTCATGATGGGACTCCTGGGATCTTTCAAGGCGACCTTGACTCTCCCTGGTATTGCGGGCTTTGCCCTGACGTTGGGCATGGCGGTGGATGCCAACATCCTCATCATCGAGCGCATTAAGGAAGAACTTCGCTTAGGTCGATCCGTCAAAGCCTCCATTGACGCCGGTTTCGACCGGGTCTTTTGGACCATCGTTGACAGTCACGTAACTCAATTAGCTGCAGCGCTCTTGCTCCTCAATTTTGGTACGGGTCCCGTGAAAGGTTTTGCCGTCACCCTCATCGTGGGAGTCGCTGCTTCGCTATTCACCAGCATCTACATATCCCGTTTTATTTACGATTGGATTCTTGACCGAGACGCGAATCCCAAGTCCCTCAGCGTTGGGACTCATACCTTTTTCCAAAAGACTTCCTTTGATTTTATGAAATATAAGGGCGTAGCTTTATTGGTGAGTTGGGGTGTCATCTTAGCCACCTTAATCGTGGCACGTCCCTGGGCTCCCCAAAATAATCCGCATATTCAACTTGGCATGCAATTTGTGGGCGGGAATGACATGACGGTTCGATTCAAGGGGGATATGAAGCCCGAAACACTTCGATCCCAATTGGTATCTCGAGGATTTCCTGATGCCAAAGTCGTCTCCTATGAAACGACCCAACCCAACGTTCAAGATTTTTCAGTCAAGGTGAAGGCATCTGAAAAAGGAGACCTTAAAGATAACTCTGCTCAGGCTGCCGCCCTCAAAACTGTATTCAGAGATATCGATCCTGACAATAGCTCGACCCTGCCCTCGCTGAACTTGGAGGGAACTCAAAATTTAACCGAACGCATTGCCGAGGAAAATCTCCTGAACTATCCCGGAGATCTCAAAGAACGATCAGCGAAATATCAAGAGATTGCCAATCTGATTATCAACACTCGAAATCAACAATCGACGCGCATGTTCAACTCTTTCAATGATCTCCCGGGGAATCTCCCTCCTCAAATTCGCCAATCCATTGAAAAGAATTATCGATTAGGTGGGGTCACCATCCTCAAGGACGAGAGCTTCTCCCCGAGTATTTCGGGCGAGTGGACCCGCAAGACCCTTCAGGCGATTATGTGGGCGAGCGTAGCCATCTTGGTGTACGTGATGTTCCGCTTTACTTCAAGTTATGCAGTGGCGGGTATCGTGGCTCTGTTTCATGACTTACTGATGGCGCTCGGTTTATTTACCCTTTTCAAATATGAATTCAATGTCGCCGTTGTGGCCAGCTTTCTAACTTTAATGGGTTACTCCATGGCGGATAC
>CAWULW010000200.1:0-1853 GCA_963923615.1 uncultured Holophagaceae bacterium | reverse complement strand
CTTGAGTTGCACGTTCCTTCAAGCGAGGAAAGAGTGAGTAAACCTTCTCGAGATCCTCTTTAATCTCACTTTTTCGCTGCTTCCGATTAAATTTCCCCATCTCCAAATTTTCTAGAACCGTCATTCCTGGGAATATTCCACGTCCTTCTGGTACCTGGGAAATACCGAGATCAACTCTTTCATGAGCAGGAATATTCGAAATATCTTGACCGTTAAAGAAAATTGAGCCAGAGGAAATTTTTCTCAGTCCAGAGATAGTTTTCAATGTTGTAGTTTTACCAGCTCCATTAGCACCAATCAATGTAACTATTTCACCTTCGTTAACAACAACGGTTATTCCTTTGATGGCTTCAATCTTGCCGTAATGGACACGCATATCCTTTATCTCAAGACGCATCGGAAGGAACTCCTAAATATGCTTCGATGACCTTCGGATCATTTTGCACTTTGGAGGGAGTGTCGTCCGCAATTTTGGAGCCGAAATCTAGAACAACAACGCGATCTGAAATTCCCATTATCAGCGACATATCGTGTTCGATCAGAAGTACTGTGTAGCCAGCGTCCCTAATTTTCTTGATGAGAGCTCCTAAAGCAACCTTTTCCGAAGGATTAAATCCAGCTGCCGGCTCATCAAGAAGAAGTAATTCGGGACTAGCGCCCAAAGCTCGAGCAATCTCCAAACGCCTTTGAACTCCATAGGGCAAATTCTTGGCGAGACGATCAGAATAATCTTCGATACCGATAAATTCCAAGATTTCACGGGCTC
This sequence comes from uncultured Holophagaceae bacterium, assembly GCA_963923615.1. Classification (GTDB taxonomy): domain Bacteria; phylum Acidobacteriota; class Holophagae; order Holophagales; family Holophagaceae; genus Acidiparvus. The sequence goes on along the minus strand of CAWULW010000200.1, from coordinate 1,087 downwards.
TCTCCCGATTTTGTTTTTCCTCACGTCGTGCGCGTGGTGTTCCAAAGAGTGAACCAACAAGACCACTTTTCTTATGCACGTCAGTGGCTGTGATGACATTTTCAAGAGCTGTCATATCACCCCATAATCGGATATTTTGAAAAGTTCGCGCTATCCCCATCTTTGTAATCACAAAACGCTTTTGAGCGATTAAAGATTTATTTTTGAAAACAATGTCTCCACTAGTTGCTTTATAGACGCCCGTTATCACGTTAAATATCGTGGTCTTACCGGCTCCATTTGGGCCAATCAGCGCAAGGATCTCTCCCTTCTTAATATCAAAACTCACATCATTAAGAGCGGTGACGCCACCAAACTTCATAGTCACGTTTTTTAAATTTAAAATTACTTGGCTCACGAGTTTTTCACCTCCGCTTTATTTAACGCTTTCTCGCGTTTCTTTCGAGGTAATAAGCCATCTGGGCGAAAATTCATAATTACTACCAGGACAATGCCGAACACAAGTAGACGAGCATCTGAAATAAATCGGATTCGATCTGGTAAATAGCCCAATATGGCAGCACCTACAATCACACCCCAGATATTTCCGATTCCACCAAACACCACGCAAGCTAGAATTAAAATTGAAACATTTAACGAGAACATTTCCGGCGCTATAAAGAGATTTTTCGATGCATAAATTACTCCTGCCGCGCCCCCGACAGCAGCGCCCAGAGTAAATGACCATATTTTGTATTTCAAGGTTTGAACACCCATAAGTTCGGCCACATCTTCGTCTTGTCGAATCGCTTCCCAAGCGCGACCAGGTCGACGTACGCTTAAGCGTCTGATCATCCAGATTGTCAACAAAATCAGAACAAGGATGACCCAGAAAAAAACCTTTTGATTATCAATTCGAAACTCTATCGGACCCATTTTCGGTGGCATCGGAATATTCGCGACACCATTTGGTCCGTTACTCCATGTTGAATTGAGAACTATCAAGCGGATTATTTCACCGAAACCCAGTGTAACTATCGCCAAATAATCTCCGCGCAAACGCAATGTTGGCAACCCGAGTATGACACCGGCAACCATCGATAATGCC
>CAWULW010000199.1:0-1856 GCA_963923615.1 uncultured Holophagaceae bacterium | reverse complement strand
ACTTCCACCAATATTTTCGATATTATTTTTAACCACATCCATACCAACCCCCCTGCCAGAGAGATTGGTAATGGTGTCGCGGGTAGAGAAGCCAGGTAAGAAAATTAAATCGATTAATTCCTTATGATTGAGGGTCTGAGCCTTTTCAACGCTAACCAATCCACGCGAAACAGCACGTTGTCGAACACGTTCATAGTCCACACCAGCGCCATCATCAATGACTTCAACAATAACCGTACCATTTTGATGTGCTGCCCGCAAAACTAAATAAGCCAGCTCAGTCTTACCTTTTGCTAAGCGCACCTCAGGCAACTCGATACTATGATCGATGCTATTACGGATCAAGTGAATTAGAGGATCTTTTATGCTGTCGAGCAAAATGCGATCCAACTCTGTTTCAGCACCTTCCTGCAAAAGACGCACCTTCTTACCACACTCGGCAGACACATCACGCACCAAGCGAGGAAACTTATCCCAAATATGAAGAATAGGCTGCATACGCATTTTCATCATGCGCTCTTGCAGCTCTAGGGTGAGTAAATCGATACTTCGAACCGCATTTGTAAATAACTTATCAGAGGATTGCTGAGAAAATGGCAGTAGTCGATTGCGAGCCAATACCATCTCACTAGCAATATTCATCAACTTATCAAGAACATCGGGATTAACCTTTACCGGTACGACGACTTCCTGTCCTGGGGTAGTGCTTGCTGTGAGCTCTGGTAATTCAGGGATTTCTTTTATCGGTTCTTGAGTAAGCGCCTCTTTGGGCGCCTCCTTAGCAAAAGTGAGATCTTCCTCTTTGGCGCCAGTTTTCTCAAATTGGGATAGCCCTAATAGAACAGCAATGAGGGCTTCATCATCTCCGACGGGTTCAACATGATTTGCTTCAATGCCTTCAATGATCTGTCGAAGAATGTCATTCATCTCAAGCAGGCGGGTTGATTTTTCAAAATCAAGCACAAGCTGACCAGCACGAATTTTCCCTAGTAAAGTTTCTCCAGCATGAGAGAGCTTTTCTAAGCGCTTGAGCGAGAAAAAGCCACTACTTCCCTTGAGTGTATGTAAGCCTCGAAAGATATTTCCAACCAACGCCTGGTCGCTAGGGTTTTCCTCCAGGCGAACAAAATCCACATCTAGTCGATCGATGATTTCCCGAGCTTCTAGGATAAATTCAGCGAGGATTTCGTCGTGATTTTCCATGTAAGCTAATAGTAATGGACATTTATTTGAGCAGGCAGATAGAATGAGGTCTAATAAGATATTAGCTTATATTAAGCAATAATTACATAAACAAATAATATCCAACAGCCTGATTTCCGCATGAACCTTCTACAGGAAGCCCTACCGAATGTTTCGCAACTTATTAGACAAATTTGATAGACGATCTACCGTCAAATCCAAGCTGATCGTGAGCTTTGGTCTGATTCTATTTTTTACGTTAATTGTTGGGCTGATTTCGATCTATGGCTACTATGTCATGGGTAAAAGTACTGACTGGCTATATGTACAAGGAACAAGAGGAATCGAAGAATCCAAGCAATTACAAGTTGAGGCATCCGCCTTTGATATTGAGATTAATCACTTGCTGCTCTCCTCTACCCTTGCAAACAAAGCAGAGGGCCAAGCATTACGCGAGAAATCCATCGCCAACATTGAAAAGTTAAGAGCTAATCTAGAAAAGAATCTCAAAACCATCGAAGGAAATATTATTCGCGATAAAACGCGAGTTGAATTTAATGAGCTAGTTGAAGACTTTGATATCTATTTAATTGCCATTGAGCAGATCATATTGCTTGAAAAGAGCTCGCCATCTGCAGCGACTGCCATGTATTTTGGTGATAAAGTCCAGGGCT
>CAWULW010000198.1:0-1862 GCA_963923615.1 uncultured Holophagaceae bacterium | reverse complement strand
TTCACACTAGGGGGAAGCGGCGGAGGCATCGCTTACAACATGGATGAATTTATTACGATCATCACCCGCGGACTAGATCTATCCCCCATTAGCCAAGTCTTGGTGGAAGAAAGTATTCTCGGTTGGAAAGAATTTGAGCTTGAAGTGGTTCGCGATCTCGATGACAACGTGGAAATTATTTGTAGCATCGAGAATTTTGATCCCATGGGAGTCCATACCGGCGATTCGATTACGGTTGCCCCCATCCTGACACTCACTGATCCCGATTACCAGCGAATGCGCGAGGCATCGAAGGCCATTATTCGTGCCGTGGGGGTCGAAACCGGGGGCTCCAACATTCAGTTTGCGCTCCACCCTACCGATGGGCGCATGATCGTGATCGAAATGAATCCTCGAGTTTCCCGAAGTTCGGCGTTAGCTTCCAAAGCGACCGGATTTCCGATTGCGTGGGTTGCAACCAAATTAGCCCTAGGGTACCGACTGTGGGAATTACCCAACGTGATTACCCAAAAAACGAAAGCGGCTTTCGAGCCCGTCTTGGATTACGTCGTGGTCAAAATTCCACGATTTACGTTTGAAAAGTTTCCCACGGCTGAAAAGATCCTCGGCACGCAGATGAAGAGTGTGGGCGAAGTCATGGCCATCGGACGAACTTTTAAAGAAGCCCTTCAAAAAGCTGTGCGCAGCCTCGAAGAAGGCCATCCGGGACTCGCCGGAGCGTTGGATGGAAAGTTAGATCTCGATCAACTTCGACAGTTTTTAATGGTGCCCGGTCCCCAACGGTTATTTTGGATCTATCAAGCCATTAAAGTCGGACAAAGCGTAGACGATATTCATCGTCTGACTAACATCACGCCATGGTTTATCCAAGAAATCGAAGAAATTGTCATTCTAGAAGGGCGCCTGAGAGGGTATCCCGCCCATTTGATTCCCCAGGATCTTCTCGAACAAGTGAAACGTGCCGGATTTTCCGATCAACAGATCGCCCGGTTTACAGGCGGCAGCGAAGACGAAATCAAAGAGCGCAGACATCACTTGGGTATTCATCCGGCCTATAAGCGCGTCGACACCTGTTCCGGAGAGTTTGTTGCAGAAACCCCATACCTATATGGCACCTGGGAAGATCAGAGCGACGCAGCGCCCACGAACCGACCCAAGGCTATTGTCTTAGGGTCCGGTCCCAACCGTATTGGTCAGGGGGTAGAATTTGATTGTTGTTGTGTTCAAGCGGTTGAGGCCATTCGTGCGAGCGGGGTGGAAGCCATTTTGATCAACTGTAATCCCGAAACGGTCTCGACGGACTTTGATACCAGTGATCGGTTGTATTTTGAACCCCTCACCTTTGAGCATGTGAAATCTATTATTCGCCGTGAAGCCGAGGGGGGTCACCTGCTCGGGGTCTTCACCCAATTTGGGGGACAAACGCCCCTCAAGCTCGCTGCTCGACTCCATGCTTCGGGCGTACCACTCCTAGGAACCCCGCACCAAGCCATCCTAGATGCAGAGGATCGGGAGCGTTTTGGCGATGTGCTGAAAAAATTAAATATTCCTGCCGCAGAATGGGGCATGGCGACGACCTTTGAGCAAGCTCAGGAGATTGTGGAGGGGTTGGGGTTCCCTGTCATGGTGCGACCTTCCTTCGTTCTAGGGGGACGTGCGATGGCGGTGGTCTTCGATCCAGAGGGGCTCGCGAAATATATGCGGGAAGCCGTCCTGGTTTCCGAGGATCAACCGGTGCTGATCGATCGATACCTCGATGGGGCACAAGAACTCGATATTGATTTAGTGTGTGACGGACACGATGTGGCGATTGCGGGTCTACTCGCCCATATTGAAGAAGCTGGCATTCATTCCGGAGATTC
>CAWULW010000197.1:0-1865 GCA_963923615.1 uncultured Holophagaceae bacterium | reverse complement strand
CGCAAGATTCGAGAAATAGTGACAGGTGTTTCAGGGGGCCAATTTTCATGTTGCAACGAAAGGGGAGTTTCTGATTTGAGGTGATTCAAATACTCTTTGGTTTCTGGAGGAAGTCCTTCCCCAGGATCCACGGGATAGCAACGATGACAGAGCCATCCTCGCTCTTCAGATAGTCCCGTAAAAGGCTCATCTAGGCTTTGGCAGTGGCCACACATTTTAGGGTCCGGCAACCAACCGAGTAAATACAAGATCCAAAATTCTCCATATGCCAGAATCATGGCTGCTTCCTCAGGCCGTCGCTTGAGTCCTTCGGTGAGAGTTTTAAGTAATCGAAATAACCGAGGATCCTCGAGACCTTCATCGGTCACTCGATCAAAAAGATCTGCTAAACAACTGATGACCAAATTAGATTCTAAGTGCCCTAAAAGCATAGGAGATGAAATTAACTCGCACGAAGTAATTCGTTTTAAGCTTTGGTGCTCTTTGCCGAACAGGGACATGGTGACTAAATTTAAAGGTTCAAAGGAAGAAACCCAACGAGCTGTGGGACGCTTCGTTCCTTTGGCAATCCCAGAACCCCGGGTTCCTCGCTCGGTCAGAAAAGAAACGAGAGTTTCATTATCTCGATAGGCTAGGGGCTTCAGGATTAGGGCATGAAAGGTGTCGTACATGCCTTCAGTCTAAAGGAAGCCGTAGACGTGGACCCTACTTACGAAGATAGCTAATTGGGACTTTAACGTCGCCACCATCGAGACCTTCGAATTTGGGGTTTTCACGGGTCTCTTGCTTCACCCGTTCTCCAGCCAACCGGATACGATCCAAGGCATCCACGGCATATTGAAAGCGAGCATCCTCATCAATTTTTAGAATTACTCGACGCAAGTTAAAAGGTTGCAGACGTACGACTTCCACCAACTGCTCGGTCATGTCTGCGAGTTGGATTTCTTTCGTTTGAAGGAAAAAGCGTCCTTCGCTTGTTACCGAAATGACCACTGGAACTTCTTTCGACTTCGGCGGATTAACTTGGGTATTCACCTGAGGGACGACCACTTTCGCCGCTTTATTCAAAGCTGGGACCATTGCAATAAAGACGATCAAAAGCACCAACATGATGTCAATCAGTGGCGTGACGTTGATATCGCTTTTGATCTGACCTCTTGAACCACCTGAATCCATATGATCCCCTAAATCTTATTTCGAATTCTTTTCTTTGCTTTTTTCAGATTCCCCATCGTTGGTGACGATTGAGGCTTCGTCCGCACCATTTTTGCGGGCGAGTTGGAAAAGCATATTGATGTATTTGAAAGGAATCTCGGCGTCGGCCTTGACAAAAATTCTTTTATCTTCGAGGCTACTAACGCTTTTATTGATCCAATCCCCTAACTCGGCAGCCGAAGCGGCATTTTCTAAACTAAATTCTTTTTTTCGGGCAGCATTATCGTCGATTGTAATCGGGCCTGGGCCTAAAAATTTACCGTCGGGTCCCTTGATGGCGCCGTAATAGACCGTCAAATAGACGGCCCCGGCTGCCTTATCGACTTTGGGGCTGTGCTTCGCCAAGGGTAACTTGACTGAATTATTTACCGCAGGGGTCACAATGATAAAAATAATTAAGAGAACTAGCATGATATCGACAAGCGGAGTGACGTTGATATCAGACTTGACGCCCCCTTTATTACCGACTGACATACCCATGATAAATCCTTAAAAAGTGAGAAGAGAATGCATCTCCAACGGACTAATTAATTCTCCCGTCGAATAAATTCATCCACCATTTGCGATGAGGCGCTGTGAATACCCATCACGACTTTTTCCTGTTTTCCCGTGAAGAGGTTGTACACCCAAACCGCAGGGATAGCGACGAG
>CAWULW010000196.1:0-1866 GCA_963923615.1 uncultured Holophagaceae bacterium | reverse complement strand
TTACGACAGCAGCTTATGTCATTGGTGAGGTCGCTTCTCCCTTCACTGTTTACCAACTCGGCAATCGAACAGATCGTATTCGCGTCATCGATGCTATTAAGAAAGCAGGAATGTATACACGCAACGCAGATACGTCGAATGTTCGACTGCTAAAAGCCAACGGTCAATTGATCGATAATATTGCTCCCTTTGGTCTATGGACCCATTGGACCTATATGGGACCAGGCGATACTGTTATTATTCCGCCACGCTATGCCATTAACTCATCGTGGCAGCAAGACCTCACAGCCCTCACGAATTTAGCTTTGATCTATAAGGTCATTAATCCCTAATCTAAAAGTCAGATCACGAAGGAGTTGCGGTTTTGATTATCCGTAAAGAATACCATTTTGAGTCAGCACACTTTATCCACAATCATCCCGGAAAGTGTAAGAATCTCCATGGACATAGTTACCGTTGTTTCGTCAGCATCAAAGGTACCCCTGATTTCACCACGGGAATGGTGATGGATTTTGATCACTTGGATCCTATTCTTGAGGAACGAGTCCTGTCTAAACTCGACCATCGATTCTTGAACGATGTGATCCCACTTTCCACCGCTGAGAATATAAGTAAGTGGATCTGGGATCAGTTAGTCGGAGTTTTGCCTGGTTTATACCAAATAGAAGTGTACGAAACTACTGACAATTGTGTGATTTATCAGGGTGATTAACTATGATCCAGGCGGTAGTGTTTGATTTATGGAACACGCTGGTTTTTAATCCGAGGGGAAACCCCTTTGATGCCCTGAAAGAAGTCGCTCATACTCCTGAAGAAGCGAAACGATTTGAAGAACATGTCATGCGCACTCGTTATCCATCAATCGAGGAAGCGCGACATCATGGACCCGCACTGTCTTTTCGTTCTTCGGAACTGGAAAAAGGTTGGATTCATGATGTTAAAGCATCTGATAGCGAGGTGGCATTATTTCATGATACTTTTGCCTGTCTTCAAGAAACCATCTCGCTCGTTCGACTTGGACTGCTGACGAATACGCAATCCTTTGGTCTGCAATTTCTTGATCGACTGTGCCTCTCTTCCCAAATTCCACATCGATTTGTGAGTGCCGAGATCGGACTGACGAAGCCTGACCCCGTCATCTTTCAATATGTTCAAAAGCATTTAGGACTATTTCCAGGAGATCTAGTGATGGTCGGTGATACCTGGAATGATGATATTGAAGGTGCTTTGAGTGCGGGCTGGTCTGCCATTTGGTTAAATCGGAAGCGCCGACCCCTCCCTCGTCATGATCTAGGCTTAGACTTTGCGGAGATCCATTCCCTAGAAGCTCTCCCAGGAGTTATTCGTAATCTCCAAGCAGGCCTTCGTTGTTCTCAATGCTTAGGGTAAACGTGTTGGTTAAAGGGACAAAGTTTCTGGTGAAAGTAGATCAAGGCTTAAGGTGAAGGGATATAAATCTGTTCGTTCAACAAGTTCCATCTGAAGCGATTGTTGATTAATTAAGAGGAGTATTTCATCCCAAATAAGTCCCTGAAGCAATGGTTTCTGATACGGATGAATACCGATACGAATAAGCGTCTTGGGTGGTATTTGTAGGTGAGGAAGAAGTTGTCGATAGATTTTGAATAATTCTTGATCTAGATGCGGAACTCTTCCTGAGCCTTGGCACGAGGGACAAAGAAGTGTCATCGATCGTTCTAAGCTGGGTCCAATTCGTTTACGGGTTAACTCGACTAATCCAAAAGGAGAGAGAGGGCCAATTCGTGAACATTGTCGGTCTCGTTCGAATTCGGATACCAAAGATGTATGGACAGTTTCCTGATTGGTCGGATCTATCATGTCAATGAAATCAATGACAATAATCCC
>CAWULW010000195.1:0-1882 GCA_963923615.1 uncultured Holophagaceae bacterium | reverse complement strand
CGGCAGCGTCAGATGTGTATAAGAGACAGGTATCCAAACATTACTATCTGCTATTCAGAAACAATTACCGTTCCATCGACGGCCTGACGAAGTAACTACCGTTCCCCTAGAAAACGAGCTTCGAATTGCGATCATTGGTCGTCCAAATGTTGGGAAGAGTTCTTTGACCAATCGTATTTTAGGATATGAAAGAAGTTTGGTTAGTGAAAAGGCCGGTACGACTCGTGATACTGTGGACACGATATTTCAACGGGGTAGTCAAACTTATCGCCTGATTGATACTGCTGGCATTCGTCGCAAAGGAAAAACCTTTGAGGGTGCTGAAAAGCTATCGATTGTAAAAGCTCGGCAAGCCATGGCTCGAGCCGATGTCTCCTTGTTGTTGATCGATCCCTTGGAAGGTTCCACACATCAAGAGGCGGTTGTCGCAGGATATGCACAAGAAGCCGGGGCTGCAGTAATCTTGGTGGTCAACAAATGGGATCTTATTGAAAAGGATGGGTTTACTACGATAGCCATGGAAGAGCAACTAAGAAGACAACTAGGTTTTTTGCATCATGCCCCATTAATTTTTATCTCATCTTTGACGGGAAAACGGGTAAGCGCTCTCTTTCCGCTTATCGACTCTGTTGCACAATCCCATCGCCAACGCATATCGACTGCTGATCTTAATCGTTTTCTTCGCTCATCTGTTGCAGCCATGAACCCTCCCACCAAGAATTCGGGTCAAATAACCAAGTTATATTTCATGACCCAGGTGGGGGTTCGACCGCCTAGCTTTGTGATCAAGGCTAACGCTACAGGTGTATTGCACTTTAGCTATGTCCGTTTTTTAGAAAATCGACTTCGTGAACAATTTGGGTTCCATGGAACACCCCTACGTATCGCAGTAAAGAAAAAAGGTACTCGCGAGGATGAGGCTGAGGAAGTAGCCAAAGTTCGCCAAGTGATTTCTCCTAAATTAGGCATCAAACCCAGTAAAAAAACCTTGTCCCATAAACGAAAAAAACCTAGGGTAGGTTCACTAGAAAAACGGTCCCCATCTTATAGAGGATCCCTTCGACCTCGTAGGAAAAAGAAAACATAAAGTATCCAAGATGTTACATTCACTCAATAGAGTCCTCACTTGCTCGTATGATGATGTAAAAAAAGGTGAGCAAAATGTTCCATATTTTTCATATCCTCACAAGCAGATTCTTGGGTAAGTTCTCGCAAGCAACTCGACCCCTACTTCAGTATTCGGAGATTGAGTTTCAAATCCTCGAAGAGGATCTATCGGATCTTCAATAGCGATTTTGCAAGATTCAAAGTTTCTTTCTTTTGACTTTCCCCTGATAGGAGTCTAGCGATTTCACGAATACGGCTTTCTCCTTCAAGTCTTTGACAACGGCTACGGGTTCGACCCTCAGTCGTTTCTTTAGTCAAAAGCAAATGATGCGTAGAGCGGGCGGCTACCTGAGCTAAATGAGTCACGGAAAGCACCTGATGATAGCCTCCGAGATTCTCGATAGCCTCGCCTACCCGGATAGCCGTTTGACCTCCCACACCCGCATCGACTTCATCCAGAATTAAAGTAAGAGGACGCCTTTGTTGACCAGGACGATGAAGTCCAGCCCCTAAAAGGGACAGCATGAGACGCGAGAGTTCTCCGCCTGAAGCAATTTTAGATAGAGGCCGAAAACCCTCCCCTATGTTGGATTCAATCCAGATAGAAAGTTGGCTGACACCCTGGTCATCAATTCGAAGTTTTTGTCCTTCGTGGGTAAAGGGGCTTTCAGGATCAAGTCCATAACTCAGTCGAAATTGAACACGTGCCTGAGCCATGCCCAAATGCTGGAGCTGTCTCTTATACACATCTGACGCTGCCGACGAAGGCTTAGGT
>CAWULW010000194.1:0-1885 GCA_963923615.1 uncultured Holophagaceae bacterium | reverse complement strand
GGCGGATACCATCGTGGTATTTGATCGTATTCGAGAAAACTCCCACAAACCCGAATATCGACTTTCCTCCGTCACCCAACTCGTCAATGACTCCATCAATCAAACTTTGTCTCGGACCATCCTAACTTCATTCACTGTGTTCTTCGTCTCCGCCTGTCTCTGGCTTTTTGGGGGCCCTGCCCTTCATAACCTAGCATTTCCCATGATGATTGGCGTTATTACGGGTACCTATTCCTCGATCTTTATCGCCAGTCCGATTTTGGTTTATTGGGAGCGATGGTTCCCACCCCAAGAAAAACTTAAGCAAACCGAGCCTTAGGCCATACTCAACCAGCCCGACCGACCCGGAAGGAATCCCCGGTCCATCGGACGCTGGGGAATGGTCTTTTGTTTCAATTCAGGTAGCCAAGCTTCATGGGTGAGAAAACGAACCCCTTGCCTTGTGAGACCCAACAGAAAATCATCGAAGGATTCGAGGAGCGCACCCCCCTCGACCTCGGTGTGAAGGGCGTATACATTTAAGGCATCGTCTTTGACTAGGCTAATGATTTCCTGATTCACTTCAGCAGGCGTCCGCCCTTCGAGTCCGAGTAATTCGTCGAGCGTGGGAAGCGTGGTGGGGATCTGAAGAGTCTTGAGGGTTTGCCCTTGCACAATGGGATAAAACGGTTCAGTGCCACGACAATCTCCAGCGTAGTCCAATTGGTAGCGCTCTTGAATCAGCAAAGTTCGATCGTTACATCGCCAAGCTGGACTCACGGCCGCTTTAGCGGTTCGTCCAAAAACGTCCCGAAAAGCGTCGTGGGCAGACTGAAACCAGTGTTCAAGCCAAGCCGTCGATTTGTGATCCAACAAGTCGTGATAATCCACATGATCCCAAGCATGGATACCCACCTCATGTCCCGCTTCCTCCGCTCGACGCATCCAAGCTCGTGCTTCTTTATAAATGGTGGGGGCGGGCCACAACGTCCCGTAGAGCATGGTTTTGATTCCATAAAGCTTCACAGGGTTCGTCCGGGACATTTTGGACAGGAAGCCTTTACGGAAAATACGTCGAATAGCTCGACCACTGTGATCCGGACCAAAACTAAAATAAAATCCCGCCTTGATCTGATGTTTTTCAAGCACCTTGAGTAGCGTGGGGATTCCGGATAATGAACCCTGGAGGGTATCCACGTCTACACGAAGCGACAATGTTTTCATATTCACATTGTGTCAGACATTACGTCATTGACGGCGCTCAATTATGAGTCAATAAAGTTGCCAGTTCTTGGGTAGACCGACCGCACGAATAAATCTCATCTAAATCATAGAAGTCAATGGCCCGCTGGGCACATCGGGCTAAAAATTCTGACTCGGACCGAGCTAACGGACGGGGTGGCGCACCTTGAAGGCGAGTCCAACATCGACGGGGAGGTTCCGCTAAAACTACGACCGGTGTGCCCAGGGATTCCAGGTGTCGACGAAGACGAGGTTGATGCCAAGCTCCCCCGCCCACCGCAATTACCTGTCCAGTGCGTAAAACTTCTAGCCCTACTTCGTATTCGAGTTGCCTAAAAAGGTCTTCCCCTTGGGATGAAAAAATCTCCGGGATAGATCGTTGGAGTTTGTTTTCAATCATTTGATCCAGATCGATGAAGGGTAAACCTAAGCGCCGACCAAGATCGTGACCCAACGACGTCTTTCCGCTTCCGGAATGTCCAATGAGGATGACGCCTTGTTTGAGATCCAAGGGTCGCACTCGCCAACGCTCCTGCTGAGCCTCCCAGAGCAAGTCTTCTGGATGCGCCGATGACGAGAGTTCAGTAATCATGGCTACGCTATCTGCTCCGGCCCGGTACGCGAGGGTCACATCCTCGCGATGCAATCCTCCAATGGCAATCAG
>CAWULW010000193.1:0-1899 GCA_963923615.1 uncultured Holophagaceae bacterium | reverse complement strand
CAGCGATCAAAGGGAGTACATACAAAAGGAAACGACCATCCCAGTCCGAAAAAGTTGCGGCAACGGTCAGAAACTGGGCTAAGATGAGAGATGCTAACAACTTGGCCAATACCCTATGTCTGATACCTAAAAAACCTCTCAACGCAAAAGCATAGACTGGAACAAGAAACAGAGTGATAGCTAGGTTATGTCCGCTGGAGTAAAATGGCCGAGCATGAATAAGCTCACTTCCCAATCGACAAATTCCCAGGGCAAGAGCTGCCAAAGGATGCTTAACAACATAAATGAATAAACCTGTGAAGCCTGACTCCAAGTTGGATTCCACAGGCATACTTAGATTCCACGCCGGATAACCCCAGAGAATTAACCCACTAGTCAACGCTTTCGACGGATCCTCATTTTGGATTCCCTGCTGAAACGCCGACACCTTTGTAAGCAATATCACCAAGCACAAAACCAAAACGGCAGCAGAGATAACTCTGTCAGTGGTTTTTCTAACTACTTGGAGAAAAACAAATGCGAATACCACGACTAGGGTTACCCAGCCGTTCGGTCGAACAAATGCAGTAAATACAAAGAGGCCAATAGCCAATATCCCCCATCCGAATTTTTTCTTTGAGGTCGATGCCTCTAAAGTCTTCATCACTACCCAACAAGAAATAATGACTGACGAAATATAAACCGATTCGGTAAGAATAAAAAAGTTCCAACGCTGAATTTCTGGATTGAGTGCAACTAACAAAGTAGCTATCCAACCGGCCCGGGCACCCGAAAGAGTCTTCCCCATCTTAAATAAACAAACAAGAGAAAGGGCAGAGAGGACAACTTGGACGACACCCAAACCCAAACTTCCTATACCTGACTTCAGACAGAGGGCAACCAAAGCTATATAAGCTCGGTAGGAAGGTTGCTTGCCTGTTAGCGGAAGTCCTTCAAGAATATTTTTAGCACCGGTAAGATATCTTTCGGAGTCGCCGCCAAGAAGAATCCCGTGGTGAAGGAGGATCCAAAGGCTGATCCCAAGAAACAATGCAATAAACAAGCTGACTTTATTTAGTTTGAACACTATTTTCTGCCTTTGGGTTGAAAACATTACAAACCAATTCCCAAATCAAATTTAGCTCTTCGGATCTAACAATTTTTAGAACTATCATGTAAGAGACCATCCCAAGGAAAGATCCTAAAGCTATCTTGGGGATATTATCGAGGCTGGACAGTGAAATAAAATAAGAAACGATTCCTGCTAACAATGCTGCAAAGGCCGTCTTAAGATAAGATACAACAACAACTCTTCCACTATGGCCACCCGTTTTGAAATTGAGGACTACGACTTGCCAAACCACCGCAACCGTACAGTAAATCACGCAGCCAATGGCGATTCCCTGAAGCCCCAAATATTTAGTCATCAAAACTGTGTATACAACATAAGAAACTGCTTCAAAAATCCCGACCAGCGCCAAAGTTCGGGTGTCCTTTAACACATAAAAACCTTTCGATGTCACATTTCCTAGGGCCATCCCAAAAACACCAAAGACATATATCCTTAAAAGCCCTGTGACCACCTGAACATCAGCGTCGTTAAACGCACCTCGTTTAAAAAGTAAAATCACAATGGGCAACGCAAGCGAAAAACCAATGCTAATAATCGGTGCGGTTAAAATCCACATAAGTCTTAAACCGTGGGACAAGGTACTTCTCAAAGCGGTCAGATTGCTTTGAGCAACGTCTTGAGCCATCCGAGGAAAAATGACCGTGGACAATCCAATAGAAACCAACGCAGCAATCACAGTAACAATCTTAAAAGCATAGTTGAGGTGAGAGATACTTCCAGGATGAAACTCAGATGCTAAATATCGATCCACAAGTGGGGTTGCTTTAGTGATCACAGTGACCAGAATC
>CAWULW010000192.1:0-1902 GCA_963923615.1 uncultured Holophagaceae bacterium | reverse complement strand
TCTCGAAGGGGCGACTTCACAAGATCCCAATCTTTCAGTTGATCCAAATTTTTATGCTGATCTAACGCTATTCTTAATTTGAGAATTTTATCGATCTCAGATTGAATGTGCCCAAGGGCAATAAATGACTTGGGTCTTTCTTTTTTTGCCCTTCTCTCAAAGTATCTTTTTATTGCCGAAACTATGAGATCGGGGGGTATTGATTGACTTTCCCACTCTTGGATTTTTTGGAAGTCATCAACGCTTAAAAACGCACTTCGACCATGGAGGTGAAAGGCCCACTCTGCCTCAACCCAATCTATTTCTTCTCGAGAGTAGGTCATTAATTCCTTTGCTTTCCTAGGGTAGGTTCTGAACACCCTAAAGTAATCATCGTATTATTAGGACTTAGGTCTTGAGTTAACATAACCGTAACGTTCAATTGATTTTATCAATGAAAGACAGACAAAGGATAAACTTAAAGGGAGGCTTATGTGGTGCTATTTCGAGAAAAGATCCGTTACAAATCCCGCAAGGAAGTAAATAAACTCAGGGAGGCGGGAAGGCTTGCAGCGAATGCCTTACGCTTAGCAGCTAAGGAGGCTAAGCCTGGAGTTTCCCTGCTCCAACTCGATAAAATAGCTGAGAACTACATTCGAAACCAAGGTGCTGTCCCTGGATTCAAGGGTTACCATGGATTTCCAGGAACTCTATGCACATCCGTCAACGACAAAGTAGTGCACGGCATCCCTTCTGACTACGTCCTCAGGGATGGGGACCTGTTATCAATTGATTGTGGAGCAAAACTGGATGGCTTTAACGGTGACACCTGTTTGACCATTGGGGTGGGTTGTATTTCTGAAAAAGCAGAAAATCTTATTCGTACAGCTCAGCTAGCAATGTTTCGAGGGATTGAATTTTCGAAGGTAGGAAATCGACTAGGCGATATGTCTACGGCGGTTCAATCTTTTGCCGAAGAGGCTGGCTACTCTGTTGTAAGGGAATATATTGGGCATGGTATAGGACGAGATCTGCATGAGGATCCCCAAGTCGTCTATGCTGATCAACCAGCGGGAACTGGATTTCGTTTTGAACCAGGTATGACAATTACGATCGAGCCCATACTTGTCGATGGCTCCCATTCCTGTGTTGTAGAGTCCGACGGATGGACGGTACGAACGAGAGATGGAAGTTGGAGTGCCCAATTCGAACATATGATCGCTATCACCAATGAAGGCCCAGAGATTCTAAGTCTTCCAGACGCAGATTTCGAACTAGCAACTGGCTTATAAGGCTTTCATGTTTGTATCTTCGCCAGCTAAACTCAATCGGTACTTAGCAATTAAGCATTATAGACCCGATGGCTATTACGAAGTAGAACTCATATCAACAACCCTTGATCATGTCTCAGAACTTAATGATGATATTCAAATAGAAAAAAGCAGGGATTTTAATTTTATGTGTGAAGGTCCGGAATCCAAAGGTATTCCGAATGACGAGACTAATCTTGTGGTAAGAGCGCTGAGGCTAGTAGAGGAAAAGTGGGGTACTCAACTTTGCGTTAACATCAAGCTATATAAACGTATTCCACATGGAGCTGGACTTGGAGGAGGCAGTAGTAATGCTGCAAGTATCTTAAAATCGCTTCCTATTCTTTTCGATCGCCCTATCCCTGAGGAAGAACTCTTGACTATGGCCTCAAAACTAGGAAGTGATGTACCTTTGTTTATTTTGGGTGGGACAACTTTCGGTTTTAATAGGGGTGAAAAGGTAGAAAAGTTACCCTCGCTTCCCATTGGTCCTCAAATTATTGTTAATGCAGGAATTTCCATCCAAACAAAGAAGGTTTACAAATCGATAAATACTGATTTCGCATCCAATTCTTCAATCAAGGATCTGATTTCAAGTGGACAGCCTATCCCC
>CAWULW010000191.1:0-1923 GCA_963923615.1 uncultured Holophagaceae bacterium | reverse complement strand
TCTCGTGGGCTCGGAGATGTGTATAAGAGACAGCTTGGGCTCTGATCATCGGCGACCATGCCCAAATTCTTAACGTGATTTGCGAAATAGAACTTATAATACTCTAGCCGCGGGTCGTTGCAGCTGGCTAGAAAATTATTGATTAAAAACGTTTTGCCCGAGTGTCTTGGGCCCTCAATGAATAGTATCATATAATGGTTAGTCTGGAAATTTCAGCAAATTCTTCAAGCGAACGAGCCGTGTCCCAGTCAATCTTAATTATTTTACTCTTATCTACGAAAATAAAGTCGACATCGATCGTAAGACCCGCGTCCAAGAAGTGGGCTGCGTACTTGATGATCTCAAAGAGAGAATCCTCAAATATCGTGATTGAGGTCGCGTCAGTCTGTCTAATCAGATCAAGCGCAATCTCGGCCTTTTCGGCCTGTCTGCCCAGAAAAAAGGTTTTTTCAAATCTAATTTGATGATCGGCCAGCATTTCAATGATTCTTGGCTGACAGGCTTTAACTCGCTGGGTTATGAGGTAGTTTAAACCCTCGCCCCTGGCTCTCTCGATCGTATTTTCAATGCCTCGAATGTTAAAGTTCTTGGCTAGGGATTCCGGCGAGTCGAACCATTCATAGGGCTGCTTGCCGACGGCCTCGCTACAGGTGTAACCCGGTACTCTAAATAGAGTTTCATCAAAATCGAATACGTTAATGTGCACTTTAGTTTCCATGCAGATCTTTTACTGATAAATAAACTTGTAGTTTTAATCATAATGTACCAAAATTAGCATGACACGAATCTTAAGAACGACTAGAGAATACGACGGTAACCGCTATCACCTGATTAGGGACTGCGTGCAGCACCAAAGGCCGTTTGCAATCTATAATTTCACATCCGCCAAGCAGTACGATCAATTTTTAAGCGATCTGGACTCATTCGGCAAGCTAAACTACTGCGTGCAGACGATAACTTCTCTGTCCGAGGCTCACAAGCGAATCAGAATGGTGTATCCAAGCATTTTTGTGACCAACGAGGGTACTGACGTGAAGCTCGATGACTTTAAAAAGATTATTAAGGGCTCAATCGATCACTATAAATTGGATTCAATCGTCTGTCTATACGACGGTACAGTATCCGTCTTTTATAAAAACGGCCAACACCACTCAATCGGCAACACCATCTATTCCAGCAATCAAATCAATGAATTTAACAGCGACTTTTATCAGGTCGAGAGCACTTATTATACCTTCATTCCCTAAAACTTAGCGAATTTTTTAGGTAAAATACTGTTAATGGAAGAATCTACGCCCCAACCCAAAAGAACGATCGCCGAGGTCTTTCGTAGTAAACGAGAGGACTATTCCGGTGAAATTTACAGCGGCATTAAACTGCTTGAAAACGTCCGTAAAATTCCGGAGGCTCAAGTGACCTTTTTAAGCCTAAGACAGCGCGTTCTGGAGGAAAATCACACACTAATCGAGCACTTTACCAACCTAAAAAAACAGTATCGTGAAAAGAAGGGCGAGGAATGGATTGAGGCTTCAAAAAGTAGTCAATTACGTTTTAATTCCAACGAAAAGACAACAATTGTGGATGGCAAAACTGCAACAATCAAAGAGAAATTAGAGCAAATCGAGAATCAAATCGGATTCTATTCAGAATCAATTAAAACGATAGATGCTGTGCTATTTGGGATAAAAACTCGAATTGATGTTCAAAAACTATTGGACGGGCATTAAAATTATCCGACATGATTGTTAACTTTTAAACTTGCTCAGGACAAACAGCATTTACAGCTAATAAGTCACGACACCAAAGGCGAATTAAAGGATCTGCAGCTCTATTTTCGAAAGAGACAAAAGGGCTATCACTTCAATAAATTATATCAGCGCAAACTTTGGGACGGCTACGATAAATTCATAGATAAGGACCTTA
>CAWULW010000190.1:0-1935 GCA_963923615.1 uncultured Holophagaceae bacterium | reverse complement strand
TAAATTTAGCACAAGCACTAGATTTATCCAAACTGGCGGCTTCAGCCAAAAAAGAAGCACAGGAAGAAGCAGAGATTAAAGCCATTATTGGTGATAAGACAGAATACGAGAAAGCCCAACAGCTGCCACGTCCTTCTGGCTATCATATTCTTTGTGCAATTCCAGAGGTGGAAAAGATGTTCGAAAGCGGACTATTTAAAGCCGATGAAACCATGCATATAGAAGAAGTTTTAACTACGGTTTTATTTGTAGTGGACTTAGGTCCGGATTGCTATACAGACAAGACGCGTTTCCCAAGTGGTCCTTGGTGTAAAAAGGGTGATTTTATTTTAATTCGCCCTAACTCGGGTAGTCGGTTATTAATCCATGGCCGTGAATTTCGATTAATCAATGATGACACAGTGGAAGCAGTAGTAGATGATCCGCGTGGAATTAAACGTAAATAAAGAAGGAGTACAAGATGCCTGAATTTGAGAACGAGGAATTCGTGTTCCCAGACGAAAAGCCGGAAGTGAAAGCTTCTGAACAAGAAGAAAGTAAGTTTGATATAGAGATTGAGGACGATACACCTGCAGAGGACCGTGGCCGTACCCCAATGCCTAAAGAACTCGTAGAGGAGTTGGAAAAAGACGAGTTAGATTCCTACGATGAAAATGTTAAGCAAAAGCTTAAACAAATGCGCAAAGTTTGGCATGACGAACGTAGGGCAAAAGAGACAGCATATCGCGAGCATCAAGAAGCAGTAACCTTGGCTCAGCGTGTACTGG
This sequence comes from uncultured Holophagaceae bacterium, assembly GCA_963923615.1. Taxonomy (GTDB): domain Bacteria; phylum Acidobacteriota; class Holophagae; order Holophagales; family Holophagaceae; genus Acidiparvus. Next base: position 1,168 of record CAWULW010000190.1, on the reverse strand, counting down.
AGGAAAACAAACGCTACAAAGAGATGTTATCGGAAGGCGAGACCGAATATAAGGCGGCATTAGAGAAAGCTGCTAAGTATGAATTGGAATTAGCCAAACGAGCATATAAAGAGGCATATGATTCAGGCGACACTGACAGAGTAATTGATGCTCAGCAAGCTATGCAGACTGCCAATTTACAACTGGATAGAGTACAAAATTTTAAATTACCCCCTTTACAAAAAGAGGAAAATAGTGTACAAACACAATATACGGAGCAACCACAAACTGCTCCAGTAAATAGACCAGATCCCAGAGCGACTAGATGGCAAGAAGATAATCCCTGGTTTGGTCAGGATGAGGAAATGACAGCAGCTGCGTTAGGTCTCCATGAGAAACTTAAACGTAATGGTGTTGTCGTTGGCTCCGACGAATATTACAGCACATTGGACAAAACAATGCGCAAGCGATTTAATGAATATTTCGGCGAAGAGGAATCTCCACAGGAAAAGAGCACACCAGCTTCCACAAAACCAAGCACAGTAGTAGCTCCCGCGACTCGCAGTACGTCATCTAACAAGATTAGACTTAAAACGAGTCAACTCCAGTTGGCAAAAAAACTTGGATTAACCCCTGAACAATACGCCATGGCGGCGTTAAAGTTGGAGAAATAAAATGGCTGAAAATAAATTACTTCGTGAATTAGAAACCCGTGCGGTATCTGAGCGCCCTAAGCAGTGGCAAGCTCCTGAGCTCCTACCAGAGCCAGACAGAGAACCTGGGTTTGCTTATAGATGGATTCGTGTCTCTACTTTAAATACTCAAGACCCACGTAACCTTTCTGCAAAAATGCGTGAAGGTTGGGAACCAGTAAAAGTAGCAGAACAACCTAAATTTCAACTGCTAGTCGATCCTAATAGTCGTTTTAAAGACAACATTGAGATTGGCGGATTGTTATTATGCAAGACTCCAGAAGAGTTTGTTGATCAACGTAATCAATATTACCGCAATCAAACACAAGCTCAGACGGAAGCTGTTGATAACAATTTGATGCGTCAAAGCGATCCACGTATGCCGATTTTCCAAGAACGGAAGTCAACTACGTCGTTCGGCTCTGGCAACAAATAAACTTATATATTAGGAGTTATAAATGGCTTATCCTACCGTTTCAGGCCCATACGGCCTAGAG
>CAWULW010000189.1:0-1958 GCA_963923615.1 uncultured Holophagaceae bacterium | reverse complement strand
TCTATTATTAATGGCTTCAGGGCTATTAGAACAAGCAGGGTATATACCGATCGGTATGGACCATTTTTCGAGTCCGTCAGATGATTTAGCGATCGCCTTGAGATCAGGAAAATTAGGTCGAAATTTTATGGGCTACGCACCTCAAGTTGGCCAGCATATGGTGAGTATGGGACCCAGTGCTATCTCAAATATTGGTAATGTTTACCATCAAAATCATAAAAATCTATCTCAATGGAGTCGATCCATTCATCAAGGCCATTTTGCCATGAGTAAGGGAATCAAATGTACACCGGATGACTTATTAAGACGGTGGGTTATACACTCTCTTATGACCGAATTTAAATTGGAATGGTTAAACTTTGAGGCACTATGGAACCTCGATGGGAGGACGTACTTCAAAAAAGAAATTGAAATCCTTTGTGACGAAATTGAGTATGGCACTGTATTGATAACAAATGACAAGATTCAAATTACAGATCTAGGTAAGCGTTTTATTAGAAATCTTGTCATGCCATTTGATCGATATTTAACTAATATTCCTAAAAGTAAATTTAGCCGAACCATTTAAACAAATTGTGGAATCATTCATGCACACGAAGACTGCTATCGTCATGTTGAATCTCGGTGGGCCTGTCACCCTACATCACGTTGAGCCATTTCTGAAGACTCTGTTTAGCGACAGAGATCTTATCAAACTTCCAGGACCCGCATGGTTTCAGCCTTTTTACGCATGGGGAATTGCGAAGATACGGACGAAAGGCGCTCAAAAAAAATATGATGAAATTGGCGGTGGATCACCTCTCTTAAGAGAAACAGCTCAACAAGCATCAGCATTAAGAACTTCGTTACGAAACCTTGGTTTTGAAGGACCCATCAAACTAATTTTTAGGACTTCTCAACCAAGAGCTGAAGCTATGCTTAGAGTCCTTCAAAATGAAGGCATCCAAAAAATACTTCCCTTATCTTTATATCCCCATAACTGTAAAGCTACTACTGGATCGAGTATGCGGGAACTAGAGCGTCTTGCACCTAAGTTCGGAATCTCTATCCTTCCCGGTGTCCTACATTATGCAGAACATCCCAAATATATTGGAGCCCTAACTCAATTAGTCCAGGAAAAACTTGAGGAATACCCCTATGCCACTGTTATCTTCAGTGCGCATAGCCTGCCTTTGAAGCAGATCGAAAATGGCGACCCTTACGAGTCCGAAATTCATAAGTCTATCGATGCGATTAAGGGTGCCTTGGGTGAAATTCCAGGGGGCTATATGTTGGGATACCAGTCCCGAGTAGGTCCCATTCGTTGGCTAACTCCCTCTCTCAAAAATGTTCTCAAAGATTGCCAAGGTCGTGATGTCATTATCGTACCCATTTCATTCGTTTCCGAGCATATTGAGACCTTGCATGAACTTGATATTGAATATCAAGAAATTGCACTTAAGCTTGGTATACGAAATTATGTAAGAGTTCAAACTGTAGGAATTAACTCAGAGTACATTGAATGTTTGACAGAACTTGTGATGAAAAACTTAAAGTAGAAGTATGACCTGCAGAAAGAATATTCTCATTATTGGTGCTGGCATGTCTGGGCTTACAGCAGCTCACGCTTTGCAATTGGGTGGCCACACAGTCACCATTGTTGAGGCCAAGGATGTTCCTGGGGGCTGGGTACAGACTAGCCATGTTTCAAGCGAGGGGAGAATTGAAAAAGGACCTCAATTAATAGCTGTCCAATCTGGAACCCCGCTCCATGAGCTTCTAATCTCACTAAAAATTCCCCTTGTAAATCATCGAAAACTATCGAGATTTATTGGAATAGATGGCAAATTAATGAGAGTTCCAAGTAGTTTATTAGAATTCTTGAAGAGCCCCTTGTTGAGTATAAAGAGTAAATTTCGTCTTTTTTTGGAACCCCTTATCCTGTCTCTTATACACATCTGACGCTGCCGACGAAGGCT
>CAWULW010000188.1:0-1968 GCA_963923615.1 uncultured Holophagaceae bacterium | reverse complement strand
TCCCTATACTTTATAAATCCTTGAAAAGGCTAAATTTTCTAAAGGAAAAATGAATTTTTCTACTTGAGGATAATCCTCTAATCGAATTGAGCCGAGCAGACATATAGTCTTAAAGAGAAACCAAATGCTTGATTTATCCCTAAAAAAAGGAGGAGAAATGTCTTTCTACCTCATAACTCGCTGATTTTCCAATCATTGGCAGGATTCGATGGATCGCTTTTAAATCCAGCGTGACGAATTGCTTCAATTGCACAAAACTCATCTTTATCCGATGCGTCACCACTTATACCTACAGCACCAACTGCGGTTCCTTGTTGATCAAGAATAAGAACGCCACCTGGAGTAGGAATAAACCGTCCATCTGAAACTGCTGCTAGAGCCGATTGAAATGTTGGTCGATCCGCTAGTCGATCACGAATTTGGCGCGTAGACATTCCCATACCTAATGCCGACCAGGCTTTTGCTTGTGCTATTTGATGACGCAAGTTACCGCAACCATCTTCTCGCTTAAATGCTACAAGATTGCCTCCTGAATCAACAACAGCAATGGCTAATGGTAATAGATCATTTTGAATTCGGAGTTCTAAAGCCTTATCAATGATTTTGGTTGCTACACTCAAACCAATACTTGATTGAATAGGTACTAAATGTTTGCCCATCTTATCTGTCTCTATATTATTTTTGTGAGTTGATCATAGTTCAGGATTACTCTTTAGCGTAATCCTGAACCTAGTAAATTCCCTAATATTGGTGTTTGATTTTGAAAACGACTATACAAATTCAGGCCATTAACTTAAGATAAATTAGTCTAATCAATGGGTTAATTATGCTTTCAAAGCAAGATAATGCGTTGCTAGTTACTAGTGAAGCCAATACAGTGATGGGTAATTATTTACGTTGTTACTGGCACCCTGTAGCCTTATCTGAGGAAGTTGCCAAACCTGACTCACCCCCAATTCGAGTGAAGATCATGGGTGAGGATTTGCTTTTGTTTCGGAATAGTCAAGGTAAAACGGGTCTAATAGAACCATTTTGTGCGCATCGCGGTGCCGATTTATTTTTTGGAAGGAATGAGGAATGTGGGATTCGCTGTATTTACCATGGCTGGAAATATGACATCCACGGTAATTGCATTGACATGCCCAATGTACCTAAAGATGCCGCCTACCATGGCAAGATCAAAATCAAAGCATATCCTACCCGAGAATTTGCTGACATGGTTTGGGCATACTTGGGTCCAGAGAATGAAGAACCATCGGAACTTCCCCAGCTTGAAGCTGGTCTAGTACCAGAAGGTCATCGTTATGTAACCAAGCGGTTGATCGAATGCAATTGGACTCACTCCATGGAGGGCGCTTTAGATACCGCACATTTTTCTTTTCTTCATATGCCAGCGCCCAGCTTTACGAAAGACGACAGCTCGAATATTGCGGCTGATGAAAAAAGAATTCGCTGGCTTCGAAACGATCCTGCTCCTCGTTTCACAATTATTGAGCATGAGGTAGGTTTTATGATTGGTGGTGCTAGGAATGCAGATCCTGGTGATCACTACTGGCGCCTGACACAGTTTATGTTACCAACTCATTCAATAACACCGTCTGCGATGCCTAATGAGACTTATTATGGTTATACGTGGGTACCAATCGATGATCATCATTGTTGGACTTATGTCTATGCTTGGAATCCAGATCAACCTATTCCATCCGATGAACTTCAAAATTATAAGAATGGGGGTTACGGTCAATTTGCTGAATTAGGACCCGGATATGTCCCAATCCGAAATCGGAGTAACGACTACCTAATGAGCCGTGAGGATCAAAAAAATATCTCTTTTACGGGAGTGAAGGGAGTAGCCGAGCAGGACCAGATGGCACAAGAGAGTCAAGGCTATATTGCTGATCGAACAAAAGAAAATCTCACGCCAACAGATATCGGAATTATTCGATTCCGAAAATTACTATTGCAAGA
>CAWULW010000187.1:0-1981 GCA_963923615.1 uncultured Holophagaceae bacterium | reverse complement strand
TTTTGAACTCCATAACTGGAGAAATTACGTTCGTTTGAATCATTATCTCGGTTGACACTCCATGTGTAGAAGAACTGACCCGAGAAAGGACTATTGGCTTTATCGAATTTGGCACTCAAGGTGATGGCTTGGTAGATGCCGGACGCATCAGAAACATACATCATCATCTTGGCAAAATTGACATTGGGTCGCGTGCTAGGAAATACCATACGGCCATCCGAACCCACCGTGGGTGTACCCAAGTTGATGTCCTTGACGCGTTCTAGCTGATTAGCTCGAGCATAGACCGTATTGATTCCTAGGGTCCATCCATTGTCATACGCTTTTTCTGCGCTTAAATTAAAGCGATCTGTTATAGGATTTTTAAAATTTGGGTCAAAGGTGAAAATATCACCTTTGGGGGCCGTTGATCCAACAGGCATGCTTGTGAAGGCGTAGGGATTAGCCCAATTAAAGGTCGCACCTCGGGTGAAGCCTGGATAAGAGGCTACTAGAGCCGCTTGATTCGTAGAGGTGAATCGGATTTGGGTAGCTCGGACGCCGTTGACGGTGTAGACCTGATATTGGAATACGGCAGGAGTTCGGGAGGTATAGCGACCTGCGTTAAGGCGAACAATAGTCTTGCCCTGCTCTGAGTTTGGAGTCCAGGTTAAACTCAGTCGGGGATCAAGGGGAAGCCAACCAAAGGGAGACTCCGAAACGCTATCAGGAATTCGTGATGTTAATGGAGCCGAAGTGGTCGTGGGATTGGCGAAATTGGCGATGGGGAAAGTCGGATTTTTTTGTTGATCCTGACGTAATCCCACACCTAATTTCCATTCATTGGAGAGTCGGAAGTCACCTTGAATAAAATAGGCTTCCTCTTGTCCAGCGGTATCAAAATAGCCCGATTGGATTGCCGTGAGGCCACCTAGACCAAATCGCTGATCATAAGAACTCCAATTACCGGCTCTGAAATCAGCAATGTTGCTAAAGCTGTAAGCCCCATTCGCAGTTCCCGCAAAGATCTCAAAAATGCTGGTCTTATTAAAATCTGCACCGAGTTTGATGGTGTAGTTAGGGGCGACGTAGGTGATGGTTTCTTGAATTTGGGTACGGTCTTGCTCGTATTCTCGGAAGAAATTATTACCTCCGTACGACCCTACGTTACTTATGGAGACGCGAGGGATAGATGTTCGAGCAGTACGAGGAAGGTTATTACCCGATTGGCTTACTCGGAATTCACTGAGCAAATTGGATGAAATAGTCCAATTCCATTGAGCAACTAGAGATTCGGTGTTGACCAAATCCGGAGTGGTGTTCTCGAAGGCAACATTGCTTCCATTGTTGTAGATACCTTTGAAATCAGACTTGTTATACCTAAGGGTAAAAACATTATCCGCATTGAAAATCCAATCGACTCGGGCAAAGAATACATCTGAATCTTCAGGGATGACATAACTTCCGGCCTTAGTGGCTAAAACCTGATCTGCGGTTTGAGTCAAGTCTAGCGTGAGGGGGAGTGAACTGGTTCCCCATGCAAAGTTATTTGTGGTGGTTTTACGTTGTCCGTCATAGGCCACAAAGAAGAATAATTTGTCTTTGATCAACGGTCCACCAAAAGAGAAACCTTGTTGGACTGATTTGAAATCAGCTAGGACATTCGAGCCAGCTACACCGAAACTAGGACGAAGAGCTACTAAATTTTGGGGACGTTTGTAATAAAAGAGACTACCAGTGTACTCATTGGTTCCAGACTTAGTCACTGCATTGACATAGCCACCGCCCATACGACCATATTCTGCGGATGCTCCGTCAGTAACCACTTGGAACTCACGAACCGCTTCGATGGAGACCGTAAAAGGAGTTTTACCTTCGGCTGAACCGACCGCCCCACCAAAGAAGGATTCATTATTGTCAGCACCATCCAAGTTGACCGAAGTATTTACACCTCGTTGTCCTGCAATGGCAAGGTTGCCACGATTAGACTCGACAATAACCT
>CAWULW010000186.1:0-1981 GCA_963923615.1 uncultured Holophagaceae bacterium | reverse complement strand
TCAGATGTGTATAAGAGACAGGTATTGCCCTTTGCCACGGTTGATTTAATGGTGTCTAGAGTTAAATTAAGAATTTCTTCTGCTTTTATTCTGCTTAAATCAGCCCCATCGGCAATCACGTCTACTAAATCTGCTTTTGTCATGATCTATTTCCTTATGGTTACCCGCTTACATGCTTATTAAAGAAAACACTTCATTTGTCTAAATTGGGCCTTCACGTTTATCCTAGCAAAGATATGAAGAAAAACTGTAAATACTTTTTGACAAACTAAAAAAATAATGGGCATCAATCGATCCAAACTAACTAAAACGGATTTTTGTGCATTATTTCTAGGGTTAGTACTAGCCCTATTCTTGAGTAATCTACTCGTAACTCAGGATGCTGCAGCGCAATCCTCGATACCCAATTCTGTTGAACAAGCGATTAAACGCAGCGGCATACCCAAAGATTCCATCAGCATTGCAGTCACTGAGATTCCTTCAACAACCAATCCGAATCCAGCTGCACGAACAATCATTAGCTGGCGTGATGAGGTTGCGATGAACCCGGCTTCGACTATCAAACTTCTCACAACTCTAGTTGCATTGGATATTTTGGGACCCAAATACCGTTGGAAAACAGAGTTATTTACGGATGGTGCTATCAAAAATGGGACTCTCAAAGGGAATATTTATTTTGTTGGTCACGGAGATCCTAAATGGATTCCCGAGGAACTTTCAGGACTTACTAAACAATTACGACAGCTTGGTATTCAGCGTATTGATGGAAATTTGATCTTTGATCGTGGCGCCTATACCAAACAGGTCATGGAAGATAACACTATCGATGGAGAGACCTTAAGGGCCTACAACGTACCACCCGATCCTCTGTTGTATGCATTTCGGACGCTCTCTTTTCAAATTAATCCCAATAAGACCGGCGATGCATTCAACATTACCTATACACCTAAGCTCGCGCGCTTTACGATCCAAAATGATCTAACCATAAGCTCTGCGCCATGCGAAGGTACAAAACGGGATATACGATTAGAAATTATTCCGAGTCCAACTGAAATTAATAACTCTCAAATTAAGAATAAAACGGCTTTACAGTGGCGTGCAGTATTTACAGGTGAAGTGCCACAAAGTTGTAAAGGCATCGCTTTTAATGTCGTTCAATTTGACCCCGATACTTTCTTAACGCTTGGTTTTACTGCGGCCTGGGAAGAGGCTGGCGGTCAATGGGTTCGACCACCCCGCGGTCAATCCGGCTCTGTCCCGATGTATGCAAGGCCATTATTAACATTCGAAGGTCTCAGTCTGTTAGATGCTGCTTTGGATATCAATAAGTTCTCAAACAATGTCATGGCACGACAAGTGTTTCTAACTCTGGGATTAGAGAAGATTGGTAAACCGGCTGATATTGAGTCTTCAGAAAAAGTGATGCAAGCTTGGCTCAATCAGAGGGGGCTTAATTTTACGGAATTAATTATTGAGAATGGCTCTGGGCTATCTCGCAACGAAGCGATTTCAGCGCGTAATCTCAATAGCTTATTAATTTCTGCGCAAAATTTGCCGATCGCAGAAATTTTTACGAATACCCTTCCGGTTGCCGGAACCGATGGAACGATGCGAAATCGATTAATCAATCAAATGCGTAAATTTCTGCATCTCAAGAAAAAGCCTGAAGCTCGAATTAAAACAGGCTCATTAAATAACGTGCGGACAATCTCCGGTTATATTTTTAGTAAATCAGGTCGCATCTATGCCGTAACGTCTTTTATTAATGACCCAAAAGCAAATCGGGGCCAAGAAGTTCACGATCAACTTCTAACCTGGTTGCTCGAGGATGGCCCTGAGCCAAAAGAAGCGCGCTGAAGTCGGTCACGTACCGCATCCCATGATTCCTCGATTGGGAGATTGGGTATAAAAATAGCCTCAAAGTTTTTTTGATCCAAATCGCGTAGTAAGCGATACAACATCTGTCTCTTATACACATCTG
>CAWULW010000185.1:0-1983 GCA_963923615.1 uncultured Holophagaceae bacterium | reverse complement strand
CTGTGGGCCAATATTTTAACGAAAAAATTTGTGGTCTTGTTAGGGGAAGCGTGGGCTCACCGGTAGGAATTAGTCAATATCTTTCCGAAGAAGAGCTTCTCGATCCCCAACATGATAATTCTTTTCAAAATCTTAAATTAATCCTAGAGAAGCGTTACCGTGTTTTGAAAGAGGAGCTAGGTACAGGATCGCCCTTTTGGACTCCTTTACCCTTCAATTCGGGGTGCTTTTGTCTCCTAGAATTAGCACATGGCTTCAATGCTGAACATGTCCGCCAAGAATTAATTCGTGGTGAGAGCGTTGGAGTAGTCAGCCACAAAGAGCGTTACCTTAGAATTGCCTTTTGCTCAATGACAGAGAGTGATATTTCCAGCCTGTTCGAAGCGCTTAAACGCACTTGTGAGAAACTATTAAGGAAGCATTCTTGAGGTCTTTTTCCTATGAAATTTCTTCGAATTAATCATATCGGAATTGCTTCCCAAGATTTAAAAGAAGCAATCAATCGGATGAATGCTATGTTCGATCAGGTTCCTATTCATCAGGAAGAGGTGAAAGATCAAAAAGTTAAAACTGCGTTTTTTCCTGCTGGTGAGTCACGTCTAGAATTTCTTGAAAGTACCGATCCCGAGGGTCCTATTGGTAAATTCATTTCCAAAAGAGGTCAGGGCATTCATCATATCTGTCTGGAAGTTGAAAACATACATGAAGCCCTTGCTCTTCTCAAGAATAAAGGGGTTCGTTTAATTGATGAAAAACCTCGGAAGGGTGCTCATGATTGTTGGGTAGCCTTCATCCATCCTTCAGAGACCGGAGGAGTGTTAATGGAATTATCCCAAGAAACTATTTCTACGAAATAACCAATTCCAAGTAAAAGCGCCACAGCGACTCGCCCCAAAGTGAAATTATTCCTGCAGAGATTGCTAAAAAAGACCCAAAGGGAAGTTTCATATTCCACGGTGTTTGTCTTTGAATCTTGATTAAGATACCCCATAGGGTTCCAAGTAGTGCGGCTAGAAAAAAGATGCCGAGCAGTGATCTCCAACCATAGAACACACCCAACCAAGCCATCATTTTGCTATCCCCACCTCCAAACCCATCCTGTCCGCGCCAAATAAAATACATCCGGTTAATTGACCAAATAATAATCCAGCCCAAGGTGGCGGCGATAAATCCTGAAAAGAGCCTAGGGAGAGGATGGGGATCTATCCAGGCTGTCCCAAATAAAAGAAAGAAGAAGATAGGGATTTGAATTTGGTCAGGTAGTAAACCTTTTTCGAGATCTGTAAAGAAAAGAGTAATCAACCCCATCGCAACGACAAGCGACAAGATAAATCCCTCAGTATTCCCCCATAACAGAAGCGGGTAGAGTCCCAGGCAAATAAAGCCCATGAAAAGCTCAACCACCCAGTAGCGATGAGCGATCGTATATGCACAGAAACGACAGCGACCTCGTAATAATAGGAAACTCACTACAGGAATGAGATCGTACCAACCAATAGGTGCGGCACAATTGGGACATCGGCTGCGACTCCAAAAAGAGAAAGGGTGAGAATTTTCGGAGATCGAGCGATGAATAACAACATTACAAAAAGATCCGAGGCATAATCCTAAAAGGAACAATAAACTTTTTACAAAAAGGACAGTCATCATTCTATATTCTCATCGTTCAGGTATTACTTAGGGTCCACGATAGAAAAATTTAGGGCAAAATAGAAGAGGGGATTAAAAGGTACAGATTATGCGGAAATTAAAAGTTTTGGTTGCACTTATATTTTCAGGGGTCTTGATTTTGGGTCAGACAAAACCTCAGGTGAGAATCGTCACAAACTACGGGTCTATCACGGTGGAACTGGAGCCTACTCTAGGGCCAAAAACGGTTGCTAACTTTCTTAGGTATGTTCAGGAAGGCCATTATGTAGGTACGACCTTTCATCGTGTCGTCGAAGGATTTGTAATTCAAGGCGGCGGACATCTTGAAGACCT
>CAWULW010000184.1:0-1984 GCA_963923615.1 uncultured Holophagaceae bacterium | reverse complement strand
TTGGGAACGGGACAAAAATGTCATTTTAACTTCTATTATTAACAAACTCGGCGATTTGATCAAATTTCCAAGCCAGCTTCAGGGTACTTTTCACGCTCCACAAGGTGATATCGTCGTAGATGCTTCGGGTGGCTTTTTCGAAAGCAATATCCTTCGCCTTGGTGGGCCGATTCTTGTTAATGGATTAGGGTGGTCCTGTAGTGCCCCCAAAGCATCAATTGGTTTCGATAACTCGAGAAGGATATCCAACATTAAATTAGAAGGCGGAGTATCTCTTAAAGGCTCCTTAGGGGAAGGGGAAGGAGAGCGACTTGAGATTACCCTAAAACCTAACGATAAAACTTATACTATCCATTGGCAAGGTCGTGTGCGTGGAGCGAATAAACTTTATGAATAACCCGTCTATCTCGTCCCAATTTGTGCTATCGATTGAAAAGCTCCGTAAGTCCTACGATGGACACCCAGTGGTTAAAGACGTATCTCTTAAAGTTGGCCCGGGTGAGATAGTTGGTCTTTTGGGTCCCAATGGTGCAGGTAAAACTACAACCTTTTATATGATCGTAGGAATTGAGGAGCCTGATGAAGGCTCCATATTTTGGAACAGGATCAATATATCTAAATTACCTATGCACAAAAGGGCACAACTAGGAATTGGCTATCTTCCTCAAGAGTCGAGTATCTTTAGAGGGCTCACTGTCCGTGAAAATCTTTTGGCGATCGCTGAATTATTATCTATTGAAGTATCAGAGCAGAAACTGATAGTGAATAAATTAATTGAGTCCTTTCGTTTGACTAAAGTTGAAAATGTACTAGGTCGCCAACTTTCTGGTGGAGAACGCCGACGCTGTGAGCTTGCTAGGGCTTTAGTCTCAAATCCGAAAATCATGTTGCTTGACGAACCCTTTGCCGGGATTGATCCTAAGAGTATCAATGAGATCCATGAACTAATTTATGATCTCAAGTCCAGAGGTATTGGTGTTCTTATTACAGACCATAACGTCAGAGAAACTCTTCAGATAGCTGAAAGAGCCTATATCCTTGTTGACGGAATGATCTTTCGGAGTGGTATACCAAGCGAAATTGCTGCCGATCCAGATATTCAAAAAGTCTATCTAGGAGAAGGCTTCTCATTAAGCTAGTTTTTGGTAAAATTATTAAAAATGAGGAAGGAATTGTCTCATGCCCGATCCTACAAATATTACAGCCCCCAAGGATACCCAGGAGCCCATTCAAGTCTGTGACAAGTGCCGAGGAAGGTTTTTTTTAAACCACTTTGCTCATGGAATTTCTGGACAGAGTACGGTTTGTCGTAGATGCCTCAGCGTGATGGGTTATCGTTTATAACTGATGCCCATACTGACGACAGAAGATTCCTTAGATAAATCATTAGAGAAGATTTATCTATCTCAACGTCTGTCTGCTGAAGAGGCTCTTGCGATCTACGAAAGAGCCACTCTTCCTCAACTAAGTCAAGCTGCAACTTTTGTAAGAAACAACCATAATCCCTTTAATAAAGTAAGTTATGTCATTGACCGTAACGTAAACTATACGGATATCTGTAATGTTTACTGTACCTTTTGTGCTTTTTATAAAAAACCAGGAGACCCCAAAGGCTACGTCCTCACGCGGGCTCAACTCAAAGACAAAGCATTAGAAACTAAAGCTCTGGGTGGGACTGGGTTTCTCCTACAGGGAGGCGTTAACCCTGATCTACCATGGCAATATTATCTCGACCTAGTTTCTTATTTGCATCATGATCTTGGACTTTGGGTTCACGGATTTTCCCCTGTAGAGATTCAAATGATGTCTAAACTCAATCAAAAAACTCTACGGGAAACTATCGCAGATTTAAAACAGGCGGGTCTAGGTTCTATTCCAGGTGGAGGTGCAGAAATCCTAGTTCCGAGAGTCCGAAAAAAAATCGCCCCCCTTAAAGGAGGTCCAGAAAAGTGGCTTGAAGTGATGTCGGCTGCCCATGATGAGG
>CAWULW010000183.1:0-1991 GCA_963923615.1 uncultured Holophagaceae bacterium | reverse complement strand
AGATGTGTATAAGAGACAGTACCGAGGCATATCTTCTCCTTTCGGTTTGACTCATGGGACGAATCGATATGACTCTAATTTGTCCCTGACGAATCGTAAAACATACAAACAGCTGGTTACCCAAAAGATCCATTCCAAGAGCTCCAAATCTTGGTTCATCAGTAGCTGGAGAAACTTGGATACCAAGGGGAACTAAACAGTCCCTATTCATAAAAAACTGCTCAGCAGCTTCTATTTTAATTCCGTGCTTCTGAAAACTCTTACTTTGATTACCCTGATCCCAATCAAACTCCAGATCTCTGGGGCTTAGCAACCAAAGAACCAACCATTCTACAAACTCAAATTGCGCCATACCTGTTATATAGTGTGCCACACTATGTTAAAACAATCAAGAGTGAGCAAATTGGTATTCGGTACCAAAACCAATCATTTATTCTTGCGGATATACTCGCTATGGTTTTATAACCATAGCGAGGTTTTTACCATGAAATTGAGAAAAGCACGCATTGTGGTGGAATCTATCGACAACTTAAGCGAACGATGGATGAAAGCCATGCAGGGTAAAGCAAAGCCTAGAAAAGATGAAGAACTAATTTCCGTAGCGAGCTGGGAAGTGTTGGCCAAGGTTCTTTCGCCCCCGAGGCTTCAGATTCTTACAGCTATTCCACAAATCAAACCACGTTCCATCGCCCATTTGGCCCGAGAGCTAAAAAAGGATTTTAAGAATGTCTATTCTGATGTCCGATTTTTAGCAGATCTTGGACTGATTGAATTACGTGAAGAAGGGGTCAGAAAAACTTTGGTTCCTATCGCTAGATTTAGTGGAATTGAATTGCCGTTGGCTGCTTAGTTATTTTTAATAAAATCTATACAACAGAAATTATATGAAGAAGTACGCAAAGCGACTGAAAGAATATGACAAAATAGAATTTGACTCAAAAGCTATTATTTCTGGAATGAGACGACTTCAAGGTGCTCGAAGAAAACCCACAAGCATTGCACTTGAAGAGGATCTGATCAGGGAACTAAAGAAAATGGCAGACAAAAAAGGAGTCCCCTATCAGGTTCTTATGAGACTTTTAATTGCAGATGGACTTAAGCGTTTAAAAGCTGCCTGAGCACTGATCCACCTAACTTCAAGCAAAACTCCATTGGTGACTTAAGCAGCAACGCGATGAAACACGTGATGTAACCCACCCACTTTGGGAACTGCGACAACCCTCCCCTCAGTTTCTACCCTTCTCCCAAGAGGCGAATCTTTATTCAGCGAGAGGTGAGTTCTATCCTGATTGTAATACGAGGAGTACTTTCTCAATATTTCTGCAAGGTGCTCTTCATCGTAGGGGACAATGTGATCGGTACATTCTCTTCTGATGGTCCCAATCACTCTTTCTACAAAGGCATTTTGCCAAGGGGAGCGAAAACTAGTCAGGATCTCTTCCACACCAAGTCGATGTAAGCCCCGAAAAGCATAATCCCGGTCGTGAACAAGATACTTGGGATAATCCCGAAACGCGAAAGCTTCTCGAAGCTGCTGCATTGTCCAGGGGGCTGAAGGCCTCTCGGTTACTGCAGTATGCAAAATTTCCCGTCGATCATGAGACAGAACAACTAGAGCATACAGCATTTTAAATTTCAGTGAAGGAACGACAAAACAATCGATAGCGACTGTTTCTCGCATGTGATTTTTTAGGAATGTTTTCCAGTTCTGGCTAGGTTTTCGACGCGGGCGGTAGCGATACTTATCTACGGTTCTAAGGCAAACTTTGATACCAAGTTTCTGAAGTTCCCCTTGGATTCTGGGCAATCCCCACCGAGGATTTTTCCTTGAGATCTCTACGATTAAATTGATGGCATTAGGATTTAGGGGATTTCTTCCTATCTTACTTGAATATTTCCACTTCCAGTAAAGCGCGAACCCTTTACGATGCCATCGAATAATGGTCTCTGGTTCTACAATAATGAGTATCTTCTTCCAATCAGGAATGTGT
>CAWULW010000182.1:0-1994 GCA_963923615.1 uncultured Holophagaceae bacterium | reverse complement strand
TTGGACTCAGGTCCACTTCCTCAAGCTCCAAGGAGAATCTCCCGAGTTCCTCTACGGTTCCATCAGTCTCCTAGCAGTCAGCGGAGTGACCTCCGTAGTGGTATTAGTCTTGAGCCTCCTATTTTTGATCTTAGTGGAGACCACCCAAGTGGTCATCGATGACCTAGGGATCACCGTTCAGCATCACTTCATTCCAGCTGGGCTATCGCGATACTTAGGTGGAGGCCGACTCCCTTGGAAGCAGATTGTAAAACTTCGAAGACGCTTCTTTTTGTTCCAACTTCATGCAGAGCCTGATCCCGAAACACCCCACTCACTTAAGGTTCTTCAGATTCATTTTGTGTTGGTCGACTATCTTGAAGAACTTATTACGATCATTGTGAATAAAAGCCCTCGCTTAACGTGGACTGATGGCCATGATTGATGTGTTAAGTCGTCACCAACTTGAAATCTATAGTTGGGTATCTGGCGCCCTGTGTGTCTGGCTTATTACTCGAGAAAATATCTTGAATTGGCCTATTGGAATGGTCAATAACCTGGTCCTCGGCTCCGTTTTTTTTAGTTCTAAACTCTACGGTCAATCCCTGCTTCAACTCATTTTCTTCCTCATCAGTATTTATGGATGGTGGTATTGGTCCCAGCCCGTTTCAGATCGTCCCCAAGTTCCCATCACCCGCCTTACTCTTACCCAATGGGGCATAGGAACGCTGATCGTCCTCTTTGCCTGGTGGGCCGTCAGTCACGGTCTTCGAGAGTGGACGAATGGCGAGGTTCCACTTTTGGATGGCTTTATTTTGATACTCGGACTGGTGGCTCAAATCCTCATGGCGCAAAAAAAACTTGAGAACTGGTGGATCTGGATTGTATTCAATATCTTGTCTGCCTTGACGAGTCTGATGAGGGATTTGTACATTACAGCCACTCTTTATATGATCTTCTTAGGGCTCTGTTGGTCAGGTTGGCGTCTTTGGTCAAAGAGTTACCGTGAAGGAGTAGCGCTGTGAGAGGACTCATCATTGGACGATTCCTTCCCTTGCACCGAGGGCATCAATATCTTATTGATACCGCCCTCACCATTGTGTCCCACTTAACCATTTGTGTTCGTGATACGCCTGAGGCCACTATTTCGCTCGCCACTCGGATTGCATGGTTAAAGGAAATGTATCCTGAAGCTCAGATTATTGGTATGCCGGATCTCGAAAACGATTTAGATACCGAGGCCTGGGCCTCCCACACGCAGTCTTTTTTAGGTTTCACTCCCGATATCTTCTTCAGTTCGGAGACCTATGGCGATGAATTCGCCAAGATTTTAGGTATTCGACACCTGATGGTGGATCAAGCGCGGGCCGCGTTTCCTGTCTACGCCGCAGAAGTTCGAAAGGATCCCTTTCGGTATTGGAATTATCTCGAGCCCTGCGTTCGAGGTTATTTTGCGCTTCGAATTCGGATCTTGGGTGCGGAAAGCACCGGGAAAACCACTTTGTGTCAGGAACTTGCCCGATGTTATAAAACGACCTGGGTTCCTGAATATGGACGCGAGTACACCGAACGGGTCAAAAAAGGATTTTCCGAAGGCATGTGGACTAGTCAAGAATTTATTCATATCGCACGTGAACAAAATCGCTTGGAGGACCAAATGGCTCGCCAGGCGAATCGAGTGCTCCTATGTGATACGGATTCGTTAGCTACGGCGGTTTGGCACGAGCGATATATGAAATTTTGGTCGCCCGTTGTGGCTCAATTTGCATCCACTCAACACTACGATCTCACGCTAGTCACGGGAGATGAAATCCCTTTTGTGCAGGATGGATTTCGAGATGGGGAAGGGATCCGTCATTGGATGACTCAGCGGTTTATTCATCTCCTACAGGAACGGGGTGAGCACTTTGCCCTTGTAGAGGGTAGTCCTGAAGAGCGGTTGGCGTTTGCGATTCAAGAAATTCAAAGTATCGTAACTGTCTCTTATACACATCTGACGCTGCCGACGAAGGCTT
>CAWULW010000181.1:0-2001 GCA_963923615.1 uncultured Holophagaceae bacterium | reverse complement strand
GGCAGCGTCAGATGTGTATAAGAGACAGCCTTGGTCTCATTCAGACTAACTGCACCCTGTTCAATGAGTCTTTCCCCTGATTTTTTTGAATCGATCAAGCCACGGGATAATAACAAGCGAACTAAACTTTCTTCTCCAGGGGACGAAGGAAGCTGATGAACGGCTACGCTATCGGTTAACTTGTTAGAAAAACGGTTGACCCAACGTTCTTCTGCGGTATGAGCCTCCATTGGTGAGTGAAAGAACGATACAATTGAGCGCGCCAGCTCTTTTTTAACTTCCATTGGGTGAAGGCGTTTAAGTGATTCCATCTGGGTCGGTGATTTGGGGGTTAGAATTGGAATCCAAGACCACATTGTTGCATCACTGATGCTCATAGTCTTGGCATACTGGGAATCAGCATTTTCAGCAAATCCAATTGAATTGCCCAAGGACTTTGACATCTTTTCGACCCCATCAATACCTACCAAAAGGGGTAGGGTTAACACCACTTGAGGAGGTTGCCCAAGGGCTTCTTGAAGATCTCGCCCCCGCATTAGATTAAATAATTGGTCTGTTCCCCCAATTTCAATATCCGACTTGAGAACTACGGAGTCGTAGGCTTGGACAATAGGGTAGAGGATCTCGTGAAGTGAAAGAGGAGATCCTTGATCAAGACGGTTTTGAAAATCTTTACGTTCAAGTAGCTGAGCTACCGTGAAGCGAGAAGTTAATTTGATCCAATCTGAACTTGATAATTTACCCATCCATTCTAAGTTAAATCGGAGTTTGGTTTTGCTTGGATCTAAGATCTGAAAAACTTGGGCCTTGTAGGTTTCGGCATTTGCTTCAATCTGCTCCGGTGTAAGAGCGGGGCGAGTGGTACTTTTACCCGTTGGGTCGCCTATAGAAGCTGTGAAATCGCCAACTAAAAAAGTCACCTCGTGGCCAAGTTCTTGAAGCGTCTTTAACTTATTGAGTAGGACCAGATGGCCAAGATGAAGGTCGGGCGAGGTAGGATCGAAGCCCGCTTTGATTTGTAATGGCTTATGTGCTTCTAACTTTCTTTTGAGATCGCGCTCTGTATTACAGGTAACGACCCCATTTAAAATCAAATTGATTTGATCAAAGGTATTCATGCCCCTATCTTACCTTTAGGTGGTGGAACAAACACAGTTAATTTAAAGGATATTGCTCGCAATTTCAGCTAGTTCACTCCTCTCCCCCTTCACGAGGGTTACATGACCTGCTATCGGGAGATTCCGAAAACGCTCAGCCAAGTAGGTCAGCCCATTGCTCGAGGCATCCACATATGGATTATCAATTTGATTTGGATCTCCTGTGAAGATCACCTTGGTACCATCGCCCGCCCTAGTGAGAATAGTTTTAACCTCGTGGGGAGTTAGATTTTGAGATTCATCAACGATCATGTATTGATTAGGGATACTCCGTCCACGAATATATGTTAATGGCTCGATATTCATATAGCCCGACTCTTCAAGTTGGCTAGCGGTCATCGTCGTTCGACGCCTTTGGTCCACGTTAGCCGCTGATATAAATTCGAGATTATCGTAGATAGGCTGCATGAATGGCTTTACTTTATCCCCAATATCACCGGGTAAAAAACCAATATCGCGGCCCATGGGTACAATAGGTCGGGAAACTAGTAATTTATTGTACTTTTCGTCATCTACAACTTGTTGAAGGCCAGCTGCGATCGCCAGGAGGGTTTTACCGGTACCCGCTTTACCAATGAGGGTAATCACTTGGACTGCGGGATCGAGAAGAAGTTCTAGGGCAAATTGTTGCTCACGATTGCGAGGTTTAATTCCCCAAGGCGGTACTTCAAGTCTTCGAAGAGGCTTAAGGAGACCCTCCGTTCCTGTCGCTCGTGCTAGGGCCATGTGATTAGGGTTAGTCTCATTAACCAAAGTCACAAACTCATTAGGGTAGAGAAGGGTTGGCGAGTTTAGAGTTAAGCCGTGATCATAGAGGTCGTCAATTTGCTGGCTAGATACGCTT
>CAWULW010000180.1:0-2021 GCA_963923615.1 uncultured Holophagaceae bacterium | reverse complement strand
GCTACCTAAGAAAAACTGGTTTCACTACTCCGGGGATTATCGGATAGGGACACGTTATCTGTCTGAACCTATTTCGGACAATATCAAGCTACAGGCCATGGAAGTTCCATTCCTCCGTGAGCTCCTGCGGTCTGATTCGATCTATATCCGAACCAACATTACGGTTGACAATCTTTCACCAGTAGCCAGCTTTCTGGGTAAGCTGGGTGATCCTGAAAAAGGGGGGCTAACTCTCAAAGATTTCAAGCATCGACAGGCGCTCCACCGTCAAGGTGAGATTAGCGCCATGAGGGATGTGCCGGAATTTATCAAAAAAGTAGATGCAATCTACGGTTACAGGAACTTCATTAATGACGCTGGCGGAAGTGTCTGTGAGCTTGATGATCCTGAGACGATGCGAATCCTCGCCGACCATACGCTTATTCTGTATGTCAGGACGACTTCAGAATTGGAGAGTCTCCTGATCGAACGAGCGAAGAGCGATCCTAAGCCGCTCTATTATCGCGAAGCATTTCTGGATGAACATCTTTCGATCTATCTTGGGCAAAAAGGACTCTCGGACCCCTCAGAAATCGACCCCGATGACTTTGTCTCATGGATATTCCCCTGTCTATTTCGTTCCAGAATTCCACGATATGAAGCTATTGCAAAGGAATATGGTTATGCCGTTGACGCCTCCGAGATTGCCGCAGTTAGGGATGAGGAGGATTTTTTAGAGCTGATTTGCGATGCTATTTCAAATGGCGAGTAAGGAAAGATCATGCCTTTAGTAGCTCACAGCGATCTACCCACCTTCATCCGACTTCGAGATGAAGGGCAAGAAGTTCTAAGTTTGGATCGTGCCCGACATCAGGATATTCGTGAAATGCATATTGGCTTTCTCAATATGATGCCTGATGCGGCATTGGAAGCAACGGAGCGCCAGTTTTTTCGATTGATTGGTGCGGCCAATCCTATCGTGCAATTTCATGTGCATCCCTTTACCATCCGGGGGCTCCCAAGAGGAGCGGATGCCCAGGCTCACATTGATCGCTATTACGAATCTTTCGATAAAATTCGCAGTGAAGGTCTTGATGGGCTCATCATTAGTGGTGCAAATGTCACGCACCCCCATCTCCAGCAAGAGCCTTTCTGGGAGCCCTTAACTGAGGTGTTTGAATGGGCTCGGAATGAGGTGACTTCGACGCTCTGCTCTTGTCTTGCAACGCATGCATTAATTCAGTATGCGTATGGGATTGAACGGACCCATAGAGGCTTTAAGCGTTGGGGGGTTTACTCCCACCGTGTTGTGGACTTTCGTCACCCCCTGGTGAGCAATATTAATACCCGTTTTGATGTACCCCACTCGAGATACAACGAGATATTTCGGGAAGACATGGAGCGTGTCGGTCTAAAGGTTTTGGTTGAAAGTGGGGAGGCTGGGGTTCATCTCGCAGTTAGCGAGGATCTATTACGAGTCGTATTCTTTCAAGGGCATCCAGAATACGACACGGTGAGCTTGTTAAAGGAGTACAAGCGCGAGATTAACCGATACTTTTTCGGTGAAAGAGATGATTATCCGCCCTTGCCCGAACATTATTTTAGTTCGGGAGTGAGCGATTATCTGAGCGATTACGCTCGGATGGTTCGTTCTGCCAAAAGAGATCAGCTCGAATTGCCTGTATTTTCTGAAAACGAAGTGCTAAAGCATTTGGATAACACCTGGCGAGATACCGCCAAGGCTGTATTTAATAATTGGCTTGGAATGATCTATCAGGTGACTGATCGTGATAGAAGAAAGCCCCTCATGGAGAGCGTCGATTCAGTGCATCCAATCGAGCTCAAAGGTGAACGAAGAGAGTCTGAGGATTTTGAGTAGGTGTCTTAATCTAAAATGATGAGTTGCATGGACAGGTGGCCCTCTTTTTCATACAATCACTCGGTAGGTGGCTGAATTAATCAACGATTGGCGGGATGGACCCTTGGTGGCGACTCCCGCCTTTGCGTGTCTATGGTGGCAAAATTGAAAACCTACGCATTAC
>CAWULW010000179.1:0-2023 GCA_963923615.1 uncultured Holophagaceae bacterium | reverse complement strand
GAATTGATTCGTGCTCAAAACAAACATCCCATGTCAGCTCTTAGTCGGGCTATTTGTGGATCCGTTCAAAAGACACTCATTCTAAATTTAAGCGGGAACCCTCAAGGGGCTGTAGAGCAACTTGAAATAGTTTGGTCCGTTCTCCTTCATGCGTGTTTAACGATCAAGGGGAAGAGGGTATCGGGTAGCCCTTGTGATTAGTCCTACTGTCTTTGTGAAGAAAAACCATATCGGTTGGATACATCTATGGAACAATCAAGACGATTATGCTCAAGGCGAGCCCTCGGCCGTCTTTTTTAATGGCAATATTGATCCTCTCTGGCTCGAAATCTTCCAATCACTTTCTGACGATATCAAGCAAAATTTGGATAAGGGTCAGGGGATCATCCTTAATGATCCTCGATTTATGAATTTCTAGTTTTTAGGTAAAGTCCGATCAACATATTTAGGAGTATTATCGTCTAATGTCCTTGTATTCACCATTTTTACTCGTAGCTGCTCCACGCATGCAGGATTATCGTTTTAAGCGTACTGTCGTATTAATAATTGAGCATAACGATAAAGGGTCGCTAGGTATTATTATCAATAAGCCTCTCCCCATCAGCCTCCAATCAATCGCAGCGAAGTCGGGATTGCCATGTGATCTCAACTCCGAAACGATGGCTTTCTATGGTGGTCCAGTGGAACCACAGCGGGGAACAGTTCTTGTCAGGGGGGACCTTCCAATGCCGGAGGATACCGTAATAGACTTTGTACATTTTATTTCTCATCGCAAGGATTTACTAGAGACGCTCATGGATGATGCTACAAGAAAGTTCAGATTATATTTAGGTTATGCTGGATGGGGACCAGGCCAGCTGGCTATTGAAATAACAGAAGGAACTTGGTTTCTTAAGCCTTTGATTCCAGACTGGCTTTTATCCAATACCCCTGCTTCCCTTTGGGAAGCTGCCCTCAGCGAGGAACTACGTTGAAACGTCGTGTCCTTTGGTGGTTTCGAGGAAAGGATCTTCGCATTGAGGACCACCCCTTCTTTGAAACCCTCAGTCATAACGACGAGATAATTCCTCTTTTTATTATCGACCCCTATTTCTTTAATCCTGATCGTGCAAGTGAAATGCCTCATCGCATTCAATTCCTCCTAGACTCTCTTGAAGAACTCAAGGAGTCTATCCATCACCTAGGATCAGAGTTGATTATCAGAGAGGGGAAAAGCGTGGACCTTGTTCCCCAATTGGCCAAAGAATGGAGAATTGATCAAGTATTTTGCTGTCGATGGATTGAACCCTTTGGTAGAGAAAGGGATCGCCGAATATCAGACAGTCTCAAGAACTATTCGATTCCCATGTCGCTACTCGAAGGCGAGACTTTATTTTCACCAGGATCTATTCGAAATGGTTCTGGGCAAATGTTTAGAGTTTTTACTCCTTTTTCCAAAGTGTGTTGGTCTCGGGTCATTGAAAATAAAGAATCCTGTGCCACTTCTCTGCCCCAAATTCCAAAAGAAATCGATACCAAATCTGTAGCAATCCCTAACCTTATCCAGTTGAAAATTAATAGAAACTCTCATATTCAAAAGGGAGGGTCATCTGAAGGCAAAAGATTACTTGAGGCTTTCCTGTCTGGCCCCATTTCTACCTATTCCTCTATGAGAGATCGAATGGATCAAAGAGGTACATCGAGACTGAGTGCTCATATTAAATTTGGAACCCTGTCAATTCGTAATATCTGGCATAAAACAATTAAGTCTGGATTGACAGAGGGATCTCGTAAATTCTTGAATGAATTGCTATGGCGGGAATTTAGCCACCATATGCTGTGGGAATGGCCTGAATTACTCACGACTCCCTTTCGTCAAGATTTTAAAGATTTTCCGTACTTGAACAATCATAGCGATTGGGAGGCTTGGAAAACAGGGATGACTGGGTACCCCATTGTCGATGCCG
Organism: uncultured Holophagaceae bacterium; assembly: GCA_963923615.1. Lineage (GTDB taxonomy): Bacteria > Acidobacteriota > Holophagae > Holophagales > Holophagaceae > Acidiparvus. Next base: position 77 of record CAWULW010000179.1, on the reverse strand, counting down.
CAGCTCGTGAACTACTTTTGACAGGGTACGTTCACCTGTCTCTTATACACATCTCCGAGCCCACGAGACGTAGAGGA
>CAWULW010000178.1:0-2024 GCA_963923615.1 uncultured Holophagaceae bacterium | reverse complement strand
AGATTCTTGGAGCGGCCTTTTTGTGAGCCTTTTCGATTGCATCGACTATTTTTGAAAAAATTTCGTGTTTGTTATCTAGATACTCCTTTATTTGGTCTGGGCTTTTCATTTAGCTATTTCCATAGAATTTTTGCAAAGTCTCTCGATAGTGATCAAGGTAATCCTGATCGGTCTGTCGTGTCGCGCCAGCTTTTCTGGCCGGATTCGACTGATTTAGATTACGCAGAGTTTCAAAATCGTACTTTGAGTCTTTGTTTAAATATACTTCATTTAGGAATTTCGAGTAGACCTCGGCTAAATATTCTTTGGGCTGATTGTCGATCTCTTCATTCGCAATCTCCCAAAAATTTGGAGACTCAAAAAATGCTGATGTATTTACACACGTCATTGCCAAATCGTCATTGCCGCTCTGACTTCGATAGGAGCCGTTTGAGGATTTACCGAATGATCCAAGCTCATGAATCGTCTTGAATTCGTTTGGCAAAATCTTGTTAACCGCAGTTAAGTACTTAAACCGTTCACAGAACTTAATCTTATTGGTCATTGTCAATTTTAAACCGGGCTTCCAGGCCTGAGCGGCCTCCGGGTGTTTTGAAAAAATTAACATGCCATGCCAATAGGCCTCGTTTTTTGTGATTTTATCCATCACATACTCGCCCTTGTGATTTAGTTCAATTAGCATTCTAACCCTTTCCGGGTTAAATACGTTAAATATAATGTGTTCTAGCGAATTGCAGAACTCGTTAATGTCCTTTTTATTGGTTCTAAATGTTGCCACCTGCACCAGCGAAAAAATATCGGTCTCATTCTTAATGAAGTCTTTGACCTGTTCCAGCATCTTGAGAGGCAGAGCAACAAACTTAAATACGTTGACAACGGAATAATCTCGACTTAGGCCGTCAGCCGTGTCGACCGAGATAATATAGTAGTTGGGATCGGCCTTAATGTCTTCTGGCATTAACTTGTTAAAGTTTGGATGAACCGAGAATCCATCTAATAGTTCCAATCTATCTGGGGTTTGGGCCCATTCTGGTGTGACGTAGTCAACCCTAAGATTAAATATCTTTTTTAAATCCTTTGACGGTAAGAGCAGTTTATCCGAGGAGAAGAACTGTAGCCCATACTCCTGATTAAAGTCTTCCTCTGAACCAAGATTGGCGATCGTCATCTTCTTCCATTGATCATCACGACCTGGTACTTGCCACCAGTCCACCCTTAACGGTACATAGGCATTCTTTTGTTCCAGCGCATCCATGTAGATTTCATAAAAACGATTCATGCCGTTTGGCGTTGATGTGATTATGATCTTTGAATTGGTTGAGGCTGAAATGGTTGGATAGATTGCTCGATAAAAGAAGTCAAGATAGGATGGATTGATATGCGCAAACTCATCAATATAGAGCACGTGAATCGTAAAACCAATACCCGTATTTTTGGTTGTGGTACGCCCAATCAATCTGCACCCGTTATCGAATTTCATCGACATTACGTTGTTTGAGATACAGCCAGGTTTTAGAAAGAAGGGCAGGTTTTCAAACACCGACTTGATTTTATCCAAGACCTCCTTTGTTGTTGAGGCAATGTTTGCAACCGCAAGTACGTTCTTGTCTGTGTGAAATATAAGATACCAGGCAATGAACACGCCCGACATTACGGTTTTACCGATCTGTCGACTTGCCATGAGGCAGTTAAAGCGATTGTTTTTAAATGATCTGATGATCTCTTCCTGATAGTCCCTTAACTTGATCTGCTGAATGCCCTCCTCCGTCATTACTTGAGCGTATCGGCTTGCAAAATAGACGGGATCCGCCTTGCAGCGCTTAATCTCTTCAAGCTCCTCAGGCGTGTACTCAAAAACAATATTCGCCTTTTTCCAAACAGGATCGTTGTCCTTGAACGGCGAGTTCTTGATTGTCTTGATGTCTATTAGCCCGTTCTCAAAGTCGTCAAGCAGTTGATCGATCTTTGCGGTCGTCCATATTGCGCTGTTTTCCTGATCAAGATTTGAGAGCTTGATTCTAGAT
>CAWULW010000177.1:0-2037 GCA_963923615.1 uncultured Holophagaceae bacterium | reverse complement strand
CGGCAGCGTCAGATGTGTATAAGAGACAGCAGTTTGAAAAAGGTCTTTTAACTGAAAATGAAATTATCAGTCACCCCATGCGTAATGTAATCACTCAAGCCCTCGGAAATATATCACCTATTCGTATTGATATTGATTCCGTTACAACTGCTTTGGGGGATCGATTCTTGTTATGTTCCGACGGTCTAAATGCGATGATTAACGAACAAACAATCGAACAAACCCTTTGCATTCATGATCAAAATGAGTGTTTATCTAAACTAATTCAGGGAGCTCTTCAGCAAGGAGGAGTCGATAATATTACAGTCGTTTTGATTGATGTTATTTAGATTTGAATGTAGCTTTAATAGGCAATGTTCGGACGAGTCTTTTGCAGATGTTGCAAAGTAAAGTGTATGTGTCAGGCTGTTCAAAGTGATATTTAAAACCTGGCCCATCTATAGGTTCTTGTTGAACAGATTCAAGTCGCCCGAAGTGGTACTCAGCAATACGAACGCTCTGAGGGGCAGTTAAGTCAGAACCGCAATGTTGGCAGTTAATCGACATTAGATCTCCTCGTCAACTTATGATAGCAGATTCAGTGTTTAATTTATTTAGAGATTGGTATCCGACACTCGAGTTGTCTTTGACAAAGTCCATCCCAAACTACGGTCCTGCCGGTATTGAAGGCTTTAACGATTGTGCCCTTTCCCCCAGAAACCAAATCACCTGCTAGGTAAAGGCCTGGAACGCCAGACTCGAATGCATGGGAGGTAGCGGGATTCTTGCCCTCCACGATTACCCCCACTTTTTTCAAAAAAGATTCAGGAGTCGTCCCCCCAAGAGCATAAAGAATGTGATCAAATCTTCTTTGTGTCCGATCTTTAAAGGTAACCTCTATTCTAGGCTGTTCTTGTAGGTCCAATATATGATCTACATCAGATAAAAGTAATATTTCTACTTGTTTGTTTTTTTCTAGGTCTGAAATGATTCGTCGGTTGACTTCATTAGCTTTTGTAAATTCATCTCCCCGGTAGGAGAGAGTTACTCGATGGTCAGGGTATAGATATTGAGCATATTCTAGTGCAGTATTCCCGCCTCCTACAATCAGTACATTGCAATTTATTGGGATATCGCTAGAAAGATCAAACCAAATATGTTGCTTTAGCGACGAAGGCAGGGAATAGTCGGGTTTATTAGGTCTCCCATAGACCCCTATCGCAATAACTACAGTTCGTGTCATCCATTGCCTCTTCTTCAGATCAGAAATAACGAACAAATCTTCGGCGACTTGTTCGATATGATCTACCTCGGTATTGGTAATAATCTCAAGACCGTAATCGTCAATAAACTGATCTAAAGTCTTCAAGACTGTTTCTCGCGTTCCATCGACAATACAGACTGATCCTTCACAATCAATTTCTTGACCAAGGTAGGCTTTATCAACTCGTTTTCCGGGCGTATATAACTTTTCAATGGAGTAACTATGCCGAGGACCTTTTTCGATCAGTAGTATTTTCTCAATACCGACTCTTTTGGATTCAACGGCAGTTGCTATCCCTGCTGGTCCTGCACCAACAATAATTAAATCTAAAATATTACTATCTGCCATCATAAAGATATGATGATACCTCAGGATTATTTTGCAATAAGGAGTTGAGTTTGAAGTCCCATGGAAGGCTTTTATATCTCTCTTTATTGTATTTAATTTCCTCCCTACTGAGTGGGCAAGAGGCATCTATAACCATTAAGGGAAAACTTCCTACTGGCCCAGAAGCTCTTGTCTGGTTCAAGCCTAATCAAGGCATCATGGTCCAGGGGAGATCAATTCCAAAGGGTTTTTTGAAAACCGGGGTCGAAACCGAGACTTGGATAGACTATCGAGATCTTAATTCAGATGGAAAGCGGTGGGCGCTTCTTGTTCTATTCCCTAGAGATGAGTGGAAAGAAAATCAAGTTATACATCATGTGGTCTATCCAAAATTAGAGACAGTCTGGCTTATCAGCACCTTCTTTACAGGACACGGTCAAAATTATGATGAATTAATGTCACTTAAT
>CAWULW010000176.1:0-2057 GCA_963923615.1 uncultured Holophagaceae bacterium | reverse complement strand
TAATATAATAGGTAGAGCTATAACCCAATGGCTCTTATCATGATGGACGCTGTACCTATTCGCGATGAAGTATCCATTGTTGCCGAGATTGATGATGCCCTGACTCAATTGGCCGAATTTCATGAAGAAGCACCCTATACCAGTACCAACCAAAAAAATCATTTGGTTGCTTTGAAATCATACTTCTACATGGAATGCAAACAAGTCATTGCCGCACATCCTGATATCTTTCACAAACTCTGCAAGGAATCTGATTTTACCGAGCAAGTCGCATTCCATCAACTTGAACCCTATGTGGACTTTGCACTGCACGGCAAATATGGCGCCTACAAATCCAAAGATTATCCTTTGGACAAAGGTACTACCTTATTACATGGCAGTGCCGTGTTACAGAAATACCAAGTACTTTGGCGCGGCACTTTCACATGCGTTGTTCATTTATCCCGTTAAGTACTCTGGAATGTAAAAAACATATAACACTAAAAACACTAAAATAGTAAAATAGCCAAAGCGCTATTTTTTACTTGTTAGCGTTATTTTAATAGCATCAAGATGTTGTTATTAAAATAACGTTGCGAGCAGTGAGGTTCGAACTCACGCATCTTTCGATAGTGGGTCTTAAATCCACCGCCTTAACCGCTCGGCCATGCTCGCATTACGAGGAGTAAAAAGCTCCAAGGATATGGATTGCTCCACATACCCATTAAACAGGGAGGTTCTTTAAGCTATTGTATGGGTTTCACAATACAGAATAATAAAAATTGAAAATGGGATCCGACTAACAGAAAGTTGGAGTCTAACCGATTCTTTTATTCGATACCAATGGAAGTTGAAGCACAAGAACAAGAACAGAAGTACACCATTTTGTACCACGGAAACTGCATTGACGGCTGGATATCTGCCTATCTTGCCTATTCCGCTCTTCAAGTAAAAGGCCCTGTCCAACTCTTCGCCATCTCGCCCAATCAGCCCCGCACGTGGCCCACTGCGCAAGAAATGTCTGGAACGCATATTCTGATGGTAGATATCAGCGTCCCCGAGGAATACCGCAAGAAGTGGTTGGCCGCTGGAGCACTCGCCATTATGTGCATCGATCATCATGCCTCCTCCACAGATCATTGGAGTGCATCCGAGTGTCCCATCAATGTTGAGAGCTGCGCTGCCATTCAGGTTCATAAGTTCTTCTTTCCCACTGTGGCTATTCCTGGCTGGTTGGCTGCAGTAGACCGTATTGATCGCTGGGATAATCCCACCGAAGAAGACCGCTGCATGCGTGAAGTACTCAGCTACATTGCACACAAACCTATCAATGGCTCTCTGAAGGAAGCCGTTGAACTCACACAGAAGTTCATTATGGATATGGAGAATCCCGAAGCGGTGCTGGGATATCTTGCACAAGGCAAACAGGTCCTTCATCAAAAGGATGAACAGTTGAAGCAACTCATGTTTTCACGCGGTCGCATGGTCAGCATTACGCCAGAAATTGCCGCATTGTGGCAACTCCCTGCCAACTGGATATATCTCACCATCTTTGTGGTAGACAATACGGGCATTACTATGGATACCACGGAAGCTGCACATCTGTTCTTCTCTGTCCAAAAGGGCGCTCCTGTCTTTATCAATTATCGTAAACAAACGCATCCTGGTAAACCATTTCCTCAATATATCTTTTCAGCGCGCTCTCGTGACTTTGATGTGACGCAAGGGACTATTCTCAGGGGGCATCCTTCCTCGGCGGGCGCTGCCATTATTGCTAAGCCTGGTGTTTGTCTTCCGTTTGTTATGTAATGTGTATGGTATAGTGTCTGTAAACATAAAAAAGAAAAATGGGGTAACCCTGTTTTTCTTTTTCTGTAGTATTAATATAACATGAGACATACGCGGTATAAACGCAATAAGAGACGTAATAAGAGACGTACACAACGCAATAAGAGACGTGGTGGAGCCTGAGGTATGGCATAGAGCGATATAAAAGAAGACTAACCATGTACCATGTGAAGACAGGAATCTGTTGGAGTTAGTAAGAGCATGCTCTTATAATCATGGTTAGTGTTTTC
>CAWULW010000175.1:0-2102 GCA_963923615.1 uncultured Holophagaceae bacterium | reverse complement strand
CAATAAGAGGAGCAAGTTCGATTGAAACGAAATAAGTGATTACCAAGATCGGCATGCACCATAAAAATTCTGAACCTGAAGAAATTAATCTTCGTCGTGGAGCAGGTATAAGGAACCAAAATGGAATGATTAAAAAAAATACGAAAATAAAAGTGGGTATCAATATAAATACAGAAATTGACATTTTCTGAAAATAGGGAGCAATGATAAGTCCACCTATAAAACCTAAGACAACTGATGGGAGTGCTGCCATCATTTCGATGGCGGGTTTGATGGTATTTCTCCACCTCAAACTTGCGAACTGAGAAGTATAAATTGCCCCGAGCACCGCGATGGGTATGGCAAAAATAAGAGCATAAAGGGTTGCTTTCAGCGTTCCAAAAACTAAAGGGATGAGACTGAATTTCGGCTCGCTATCATCAGTTGCAGAACTGCTCTGCCAGACGAATTCTTTTTTGGGATAACCTTCGTATTGAATTGGCTGAGTGAGCGTTTTTAAACTTACTTCTGGATGTTGATCATTAATGGAAAGCTCTTGCATGCCCATATCATTCTGAATCCATAGGCCTTTTCCATTGGGCATAAAAAACCCAGAGCGAATGATTGAATTAAGCCATAAAACCTCCTCGGAGGTAGCATTAGCAACATAGGAATTGTTATTACTCCAGACCAAGAATCGTTTATCTTTTAAAGAGGACGCAAATCCCTTAATAGCCCCAGAATGGGCAGGGTAGACATGGTATTCATCGAGCCTGTACTTTTCAACTCCATTACTATCCTTGGCCCTGATCCACTGGAGTGCGGATACGGAACCGAAGCGACCTCCGGCTAGAAGAGTTCGTCCCCCCAATAGAAATGCAATAGTCTCCACAGGTTCTGAGAGAACTTTCTCCTCGAGCAGTTGTGGATTATCAGAAGGTGCATAGACTTGTAATAACCCTTTTTGGGTCAAAGCAAAAAATCTAGTTCCATCGTCCGAGAAAAGCCCCTGGCGAATACCATCTCCTTCATTAAAGGATATATTTCTAGGAGTGTTAGGTTCATTAAAAAGAGACTCTTCAGGTATTGAAAAAGAAATGAACGTAAGACCAAGGTTAGTCCTTGTTGCAATTGTGTAGGTAGTTGTTTCAATAAGCCCAAAAGATACCGATGAGGAAAAATCCAACACTTCTTGAATTCCCGAAGGCAGCTGAGGTCCCTGAATCCATTGATCCTCCAGAATCCAATCGGTGAGATTCACTTGGTCGCTTGGTTTTTGGATCTCAAGGGTACCTAGGTGTATCCTTCGATTGGAATCTACAACAATCGTCTGATGCTTATTGTTTATCGGAGTTGCAGATAACCAAGGTAATGGAGGTACTTTAGAAGAGGTAGAAATGACGACTCCATTCTTGAAATCCCATAAAGAGACCCCTTTTTGTAGGTCCAAAATAATTGAAGCTGATCCAGTATTGTCAACAAGTATAGAGTGAATGGGGTCACGCTTAAGCGACTGTCCCATTGTTAGGGTGACTTTTTGGAATAGCGGATAGGTTACCCATATCAGAAAGAAAAGGATACCCATCATGGCGCTAAGAACTAAAACACCTCCTCCCTTAATAAAATAGGAAGCGAGTCTATCTTTCAGTCTAGTGTTTCGATCTGCTGTCTGCGACATGGAGATATCCGTAAAATCATAAACCTAGGGAGGCTATGAAGTAGCGCTCCCTAGGTTAATAATAGGTCCTTACAGTTGGATTATTTCTTCAATTTCTTAAGCTCTCTATCCGCAATGGAGGCAGGTAAAGGATAATAGCCATCTTTAACCACGATTTCTTGACCTTCTTTGCTAAGAACGTATGAAATAAATTCTAAAACCAGCGGATCTAAAGCAGCTTTTGGATTTCTATTGACGTAGATATACAAGAATCTAGAGAGCGGGTATTTTCCGTTTAGTGTATTCGCATAAGCGGGTGTAAAGGATTCTCCGTTCCACCGTCCGGACTGCGATAACTTTAAAGCTTTGACACCGCTGGTGATGTAACCTATGCCTGAGTATCCAATTCCAAATCGGTCGTTCTCGACACCCTGAATGACAGATGATGATCCGGGCTGCTCTTTAA
>CAWULW010000174.1:0-2111 GCA_963923615.1 uncultured Holophagaceae bacterium | reverse complement strand
ATGCGAGAGGGTAGTGGAAACCTTCGGGGAGATCGCATGGGGGATGATCGACTCGAATCGTCTTGGGGTTATTGTCGTCTCTTATCGATCACGTCCGACGGTCAAAAGTTGAGTGGATCCTATGGAGAAGATGAAACCGTATATTGGGTCCATCTCCTTCGGTCGGTTGCCCCCGGAGAGACGCTGACGCTAGATCTTGAATGGGAAAGTCGATTTCCTCGAGTTTTTGCCCGGACGGGATGGTCCGAAGGGTTTCTCATGGCAGCTCAATGGTTCCCGAAGGTAGGAGTTTATCAAGGGTCCCAATGGACTTGTGATGCTCATCACGCCAACACAGAATTCTTTTCAGATTTTGGAACATATTCTGTCCATGTGAACGTTCCTCGAGGATTTTGGTTAGCCCACTCTGGTGAAGCCATCACTTATCTTGATCCCGTAGATGGTGTGAAAAAGGACGCGTGGCCTGATCCTAAGAATGAACAACGAATGATTTATAAATTGTATGCCGAGGATATCCATGACTTTGCTTTTGCCATGAAAAGCAATTTAGATTGGAAGCGTAGAGATTTTACCTATCGGGGTGTTAAGGTCTCTCTATTTTACGAACCCCAAAATCATTTAATGGTCGATCGCCACGTTGCGGCCATCGAGACGAGTCTTCGGCTCAGTGAAGAGTGGTACTTTAAATATCCCTATCCTGTGCTGACCGTAGTGGATCCACCCGAAGATGCCTCGGGCGCCGATGGGATGGAATACCCCACGATGATCATGGCGGGAACTCAAGCCTTCGACCCCTTTAAGTTACGTCTCCCCGAAGTCGTGACCGTTCACGAGTTTGGGCATCAATATTTCTATGGCATGTTGGCAAGCAACGAAGTGGACGAGCCTTGGCTCGATGAAGGATTCAATAGTTATTTTGAATCGAAAGCTATGCAGCGACATTATTCTGGTCTGTTGAATTCCCGTCGATTTCAACTCCCAGGAAATTTTCAGTCTCTGACTAGTTTTCTCATGACCCCCAATTCGGATCCTCTTACCCGTAAAGGTTATGAGAGTGCAACGTATGGAAATACCGCTTATACCAAGCCGGATATGGTTCTGCAGCAACTCGAAGCATCTCTAGGTCACGAAACCATGAATCGTGTCCTGTCTGCCTATACCCAAGAGATGGCTTTTAAGCATCCCACTCACTTAGATTTCAAACGTATTGCCGAGCGTATTTCGGACCGTAATTTGGATTCTTTTTGGTCGGACTACGTCACTGGAACAGGCACCTTGGATTACCAAATCGAACGGGTCAGTGTCGTCACTATGCGGGAGGGAGGCTGGAACATTCATGAGGCAAACCCCGCAACGTTTGAGCCCATTCGAAAAACCTTACCTCAAGGGCGCATCAAACTTCAGCGTCGAGGAGATCTTATCGCACCAATGACCCTGTGGGTGAGATTATCCACCGGCGAAGAACGAAAAGTTAGATGGGACGGTAAAGATCGCTGGGTGAATTTTGATTTTCCTGCCCCCATTATTCAAGCTCAGTTGGATCCTGATTATGAATATCCCATCTTGCAGAATAGGCTTTATGCCTCCTGGAGCCCCGAGCCTCCCACGCGTGGGATTACTTACTGGGCACATTTGGTCACCTCATTTCTCACCTATTGTTTGCAAAGCGCGGGACTCTTTTAACTCGCGTTGGAACGCGCGGTATTTCCTGAGAGAATAGAAGCAGACTCTCTCAGGAAATTACTGTGTCGTCTTTTCAACCCCAGCATCCACGCGAACGCCTGATTGTTGCCCTTGATGTACCTTGTGCCTCAGATGCGCATCACTTGGCACGAGAACTCAGGGATGAAGTGGGCCTATTTAAAGTGGGACTCGAATTATTTTGCGCCGAAGGACCCGATTTTGTGAAAGCCCTAAGTCAATACGGTCGAATCTTCTTAGATCTTAAATTTTTAGATATCCCCCATACGGTTGTTGGAGCTCTACGATCTGTTCTTCGATTAGATCCTTATTTTTTGACGGTCCACGCAACGGGGGGAAGACCGATGATGCAAGGGGTCACCGAGTTACTGCACACTCATCGTCAAAGCGGGGGCCAGACACGATCTTTG
>CAWULW010000173.1:0-2111 GCA_963923615.1 uncultured Holophagaceae bacterium | reverse complement strand
ATCGCCCTCCTGCGGGCCTCCACCATCCAGGACAGCCTCTGGTCCGCGGTCCGCGCCCTCGGCTGGGGCGACCACCTGCCCCCCAACGCCCTGCTCATCAGCGGTCCCAGCAAGACCGCTGACATCGAGCAGACGCTGGCCTTCGGCGTCCACGGCCCCAAGCGCCTCATCGTGGTCCTCGTGAACGATCTCACCTGAGGCGTGGACTTAGCCCCCCGCCCACGCTAAACTACCCCTTCATGGCTGGGTAGCTCAGGTGGTTAGAGCGAGGGTCTCATAATCCCTAGGTCGGCAGTTCGAGTCTGCCTCCAGCCACCACTCATATCTTTAAGGTTGGCCCGCGAGAGGATAAACTCAATGTGGCCCCTTAGCTCAGTGGTCAGAGCTGGCGGCTCATAACCGCTTGGTCGTAGGTTCGAACCCTACAGGGGCCACCATTGATCACCCTCGGATGTATTCCTACCTTTTGACATGAAGTCCCAAAGTTGGTAGATCCGATCGTATAAATCTTGAACACTTTTTGCTTCCAGGAGAAATTGTCGCTCCACCGAGTCTATTTTCATCGACATAGCAAGGGTATTGAGAAGCACCTCATCTCCCAAATCAGAATCAAGCAGATCTTGCAACTCTGATTTGATCGGATCATTCGAATTGGATTGAATGACGTAGTCTATAAAGAGGTTTTGTAAGGCTTCTTTCTGTTCTGGCGTCAACCCCTTTTCATCCTGAAAGGTCCTAAGGGAAATCCGTGCCTGCCGATAGGATTTGCCCTCTTCGGAGGTCTGAATGTTAACTAATGCCATTCCTTGAACTAAGATATTCCAGCGACCGTCGGGCAGGGGATCGGCTCGGACAATTCGTACCATACATCCAACTGAATAATAATTTGAATTCAAGTTTCCCTCTGAAGAACTTGGGTCTTTAATTTGGGTCACCACAAAGGTCCCATGGGTGGAGAGGATATCTTTCAGCATCTCTCGGTAACGAGGCTCAAAGATATGAAGAGGCATAAATGTATGCGGGAATAAGACAATATTGGGCAGTGGGAAAATAGGCAGTATCGTAGGTATCATAAGGAATCCCATTGTACCTATGAGGAACCTTCATTGGATCAACAAGCTGTTAGAGACACCCTAAATCAAGTCCTTAGAGCCACGGGGAGTGCCCTAGAGGACCTCCTAAAGAACTTGGATCCTAATTTAGTCATGGATTGGGCAAAATCAGTTCAATCGAGTTCGGGTAGGGTGGTTTTTACGGGTGTGGGTAAGTCAGGCGTTATTGCACAAAAAATTGCTGCCACCATGGCTTCTCTAGGTACGGCATCATTTTTTATACATCCCACAGACGCACTTCATGGAGATTTAGGAAACGTCAGCCCCAAAGATCATTTAGTAGTACTTTCTAATAGCGGAGAAAGCGACGAGTTAACACGTTTCATCAATAGCACTAAACGTCTTAAGGTCAGAACAGCTCTGATAACATCGAACAAAACGTCCGTCCTTAGCGCGCATTCGGATTGGGTATTTGCCTATCGTTTACCCGAAGGAGAGGGCTCCCCCAATGATCTATCTGCCCCAATGGCTAGTTCGGCATGCCAATTGGCAATCGGAGACTGCCTGAGCGCTGTTTTAGCGAAATTGAATGGGTTTACAGGGGAAATGTTCTCTCTTAATCATCCTGGTGGAACTATTGGGTCTAAATTATTGAAAGTACGTGAAGTTATGACATCAGAATTTCCAATAGTTGACCCTGATGATGATCTAGTGGCAGTCCTGACAAAATCAACGGAAGGCCGGTTGGGTATGGTGGTCGTGAAGGATAAGGGGGGGAATTTACTGGGAGTAATCTCCGATGGTGACGTGAGGCGAACAATTCAACGCAAAAAGGAACCCCATTTATTGAAAGCTAAGGATATGATGACGCCAAATCCGATCACTATAGAATTGGATGCGTTGGCTGTAGAGGCTGCCAATCTCATGGAGACAAAGAAAATCACCTTTGTGTGTGTTACGAACGGGGGAGATCAGGTCGGCGTTCTCCATATCCATGATTTATTAAGGTTAAAAGTGATATGATTATCCCCCGGTATATTAATAGGTTACATCTGTCTC
>CAWULW010000172.1:0-2118 GCA_963923615.1 uncultured Holophagaceae bacterium | reverse complement strand
CTTCGTCGGCAGCGTCAGATGTGTATAAGAGACAGACCTATAGTGGTTCCAAAGCGTCTCCTGATGGATCCTTCCGATGCATTTAAGGGATTGGTCGCACCCATCAGATCTCGCCACTTCCTGATGGCATCCTCACCCAAAAGACACATTAAGATGACTGGTCCTTCGGTCATAAAAGCTTCTAACTCAGGATAAAACCCCTTATTGACATGTTCATGATAGAAACCTTGGCAAATCTGCGGTGTCAGGCGAGTTCGTTTAAGACCAATGATCCTAAGACCAGATTCTTCGATGGTTTGAATAATATGCCCTGAGACACCCGCTGCAACTGCATCAGGCTTGATGATGGCGAACGTTCTCTCTTGAGCCATTGAGATTCTCCTGTAGGGCTATTTTAATTTTCGCAGGTTTCCTTCAGTAGGGGAAGTTGTGCTAGCTGAAGAACCTAAAATATAGGTCATTTGACTTACTTTACATCGAGCCTGCGATCATTTTAGCGATACACTTAAAGATCCGCAGATTTTTGGAAAGTTCCCTGTACAATGCTCGAAAATTTGATCAAAAAAATTGTTGGCTCGAAGAATGATCGAGAATTAAAAAGGCTTTGGAAAGTTGTTCAAACGATCAATCAATATGAGCCCTTGATTCAGCCTCTGTCCGACCATGAGCTTCGGGCTAAAACCGCCTACTTCAAGGAACTTTTGCATCAGGGGAAAACTCTTGATGATATCCTCCCCGAGGCCTTCGCTGTGGTCCGCGAAGCTTCCAGACGAGTTTTAAGAATGCGTCACTTTGATGTTCAACTCATTGGGGGTATTGTTCTTCATGAGGGCAAGATCGCAGAGATGCGAACGGGAGAAGGTAAGACCCTCACGGCGACACTACCTTTGTATTTGAATGCTCTTAGCGGAAAAGGTGCCCACCTAGTCACCGTCAATGACTACCTTGCTCGTCGTGATGCTGAATGGATGGGTCGCCTCTATACATGGCTTGGGCTGTCGGTTGGAATTATTCAGCACGGCTTGAGTGATGAAGAGCGACGCGAGGCCTATGCCAAAGATATAACCTACGCTACCAATAATGAAATTGGTTTCGACTATCTTCGAGACAATATGAAATGGGATTTATCTGACTTTTGTCAACGTGGTTTCCATTTCTCCATTGTGGATGAAGTTGACAGCATTCTTATCGATGAAGCCCGAACACCTTTGATTATTGCAGGCTCAAGCGAAGAGGACACTTCCAAATACTATAAGATTGATGCCATCGTTCCAAAGTTAACTTTGGATAAGGATTTTAAAATCGAGGAAAAAGATCGTCAGGTAGTTTTAACTGACAATGGCATTCGTCAAGCCGAAACATTGCTAGGAGTCGGTAATCTTTACGACCCTACCAATATCGAACATCTTCATGGTCTCAATCAAGCTTTGCTTGCCCACCATATGTACCATCGAGACAAAGAGTACATGGTATCTAGCAAAGTTGAAGGTAAGGGTAAGGAAGTGGTCATTGTTGACGAATTCACAGGACGACTGATGCCAGGACGTCGATGGTCTAATGGTCTTCACCAAGCCATTGAGGCGAAAGAAGGGGTAGAAGTCAATGCTGAGAACCAAACCCTGGCAACTGTAACTTTCCAAAACTTTTTTCGAATGTATGAACGTTTATCGGGTATGACGGGAACAGCGGAAACCGAAGCGAAGGAATTTTATCAAATTTATAAGCTTGAAGTCGTTGTCATTCCCACGAATCAGCCTATGATTCGAAATGACTATTCAGATATGGTATTTGCAACCGCAGCATCAAAAACCAAAGCTATTGTCTCAGAAGTTGGGAAACTCAACTCGATAGGTCAGCCGATTCTTATCGGCACTGCCAGTATTGAAAGTAGTGAAATGCTTTCAAAAGAATTAAAAAAAGCTAATATTCGTCACGTTGTGCTAAACGCAAAACATCACGAAAAAGAAGCGGAGATCATTGCCCAAGCAGGTCGCAAGGGAGCCGTCACGATAGCTACCAATATGGCAGGTCGAGGTACCGATATCCTGTTGGGAGGGAATCCCGAAGCCCTGGCCAAAACAGAACATCTTAGGAACAAAAAAGATATTTATGATCAGG
>CAWULW010000171.1:0-2134 GCA_963923615.1 uncultured Holophagaceae bacterium | reverse complement strand
GGTCGCAATCTTAATCCAGATCCGGAACGAGGTCCGGCGGAGTGTTTTGAAATGATTCAGGGTCTTAAGCATCGTTGGGGACAACATGCTCCCTTACCTATTGCCATTGATCAAGAAGGCGGAGTGGTTTCACGACTTCGTCCTTGGGTAGGGGAAACGCCCTCATTCAAGAGAATCTACGAAATAGGCGGGGCTGATAATTGTTACTTATGGGGTTCCCTATGGGGAGAGGGCTGTGCCTTGTTGGGCATCAATATTGATTTTGCTCCCGTTGCTGACCGATGGGATGGTCATGTTGGTACAGGCATGGGCGATCGATGTGTGAGCGAAAATCCTCAAGATGTCATCTTGGCGGTGGAGTCCTATCTTCGAGGTCTAGAGGCTCATCATGTGCAGGGTTGCCTAAAACATTTTCCAGGATTGGGAGGTACATTGATGGATAGTCATCAAGCGCTACCCAGTATTGACGACGATGAAACTCTGAAACTTAACGCCGTACCTTTTCAGAAATTATCAAAACCACAACGCTTAGTTATGGTGGCGCATTTAAAGACCCCCCTCAGTGATCCTCTCCCCTTTTCAATGCATAGCCTAGGCGCACGAAAAAATCCTTATGGAGTCGAAGGTATATTTATTCCCGATGATCTTGAGATGGGTGGCTGCCAAATGTGGTCTTGGGAAGAACGGGTCCGATCATGTTTAATGGCTGGTCACGACTGGTTACTTGTGTGTCAAACCGATATGGGACTTCAGCAGTGTGCCCAAGCATTGAAGACTGTCGAAGAGGCCACCTGGGCTCCAGCCTTACAACGCGCATACGCATATCGACGGACCCTGCCTGCCCTGGGAGAGGGCAGTTTTAATACCCGTGCTTGGAGCGATTGGATTAGGCGAGTTCGAATAGCCTCAGAAAAGTCCTAACTTTTTTATTTGAGCGCTTTTTTTAAGGCACTCACCTTATCGATTTTCTCCCAGGCGAAACCTCTTCGTCCAAAATGACCGTAATTTACGGTTTGTCTATAGATGGGTTTCCTTAAATCAAGAGTTTGAATCATCGCTTTAGGAGTGCAACTGAAAACCCTTCGTGCAGCTTGTGAAAGTTTACTATCAGAAATAAAGCCTGTTCCAAAAGTATCAATACGAATCGATACAGGCTCAGCCACTCCAATTGCGTAGGCTAATTGAACTTCGCAGCGTTCAGCGAGTTTGGCAGCCACAATATTTTTAGCTATATAACGAGCCATATATGCTGCTGAACGATCCACCTTACTCGGGTCTTTACCGCTAAATGCACCCCCACCATGTCGACCTGCACCCCCATAACTATCAACAATGATTTTTCGGCCAGTCAGACCTGTGTCTCCCATGGGTCCACCAATTAAAAAACGCCCCGTAGGATTGATGTGAAATTTCGTTTTTGAATCGATAAGTTTATTAGGTAAAGTCTTGAGAATAATCTCTTTAAGAATAGCTCGGCGTAAATCTGGAGTTCTAATTTGATCAGTGTGTTGCGTCGAAATAACCACGGTATCGATTCGTGCGACTTTGTTCCCCTCGTACTCCACAGTGACTTGACTCTTTCCATCTGGTAAAAGCCAGGGCAGTTTATTCTTTTTCCTTGTTATGGATAGCGCCTGAGTCAATTGGTGAGCATAAAAGATGGGAGCTGGCATGAGATCAGGGGTCTCGTTCGTTGCGTAGCCGAACATAAGGCCCTGATCGCCAGCACCGCCCGTATTGACACCCATAGCAATATCAGGGCTTTGACGATCCAAGGTGACGACGATCCCACAGGTATTAGCATCAAAACCCTTTCGACTATCGTTGTAGCCAATATCGTTGATGACTGAGCGGACTAGTTCGTTAATGGGAATATATGTTTTCGTTGTAATTTCTCCTGCAACGACAACGAGACCTGTAGTGATTAAAGTTTCGCAGGCAACACGAGAAAGAGGATCCCCCTCTAAGGCCGCATCAAGGATCGCATCCGAGATTTGATCGGCTATTTTGTCGGGATGTCCTTCCGTCACACTTTCGGATGTAAATAAGTAACGCTCGTTGGGCATAGCACTCCTTTTTTTGGTTAATCCAACGTATGGAATCCCGGGGGGATTCGGCCACCGCGGCACTTGCT
>CAWULW010000170.1:0-2162 GCA_963923615.1 uncultured Holophagaceae bacterium | reverse complement strand
GAGAGCATGATGTGCGCATGATCCTGACAAACACCGGATTTCATGGCAAAAGATTGGGTCGCGGTTGTTGCAAAGTTAGTTTGACCGGGGGAGTACGTGATCGATTCTCGAACAGCGTCTGCGAGCTTAAGGACTTGATCAATCGTATTTTTCTTGGGTAACTTACTTGAAAAATATTCCAACATCTCAGTCGTTGGTTCTGTCAAATTGGTTTGTTGTAAAAGGTAGTAGGGTGAGACTGCATTCTCGTCATCGCTAAACTCGAAGGCATCTTGGGTTTGCACATCTCCCTCTGCTTCAATCATCATCGAGGTATAGGGACTCTCTTGGACAAAGACACTACAAAGATTGCCAAAGCTGTCAATAGAGTTGGTGGCTTTAATTGGAGTAGCAATTTTCCACTTACCCACTTTTTGCCCAGTGGTGGATGGAGGGGTCAGGTGTAATTCTTGGATGGAGTAGCGCACAGGGGTTTCATAGTGATATTCAGTGCGGTGTCGAATCTTTAAATGCATAGTATTGTTGATTGATTAAGCAACGGCTAGTGGAATGAGATAAGCATTACTAAACTCATCTGCAATATGGTTGATGCGCTCTAAGAAGGCTTTCATAAACTCCTCTAGACCTTGTTCAAATACTTCGTCAATATCGGAATAGTCTAAGCTTGCTTTGAGTTTTCCTAGTAACCTCTCGATTTCTTTTGATTGCTGATTTTTGACTTCGGATATCAAGGGAATGAGTTCATTGACGCAACAAACTAAGGAGCGAGGCATTTGCTTATTAAAGATCAGAAGTTGTGCAACTTGTTTAGGTGTTACTTGGTCGGAGTAAATTTGTCGATAAATTTCAAAAGCAGATACTGAGCGAAGTAGGGCTGCCCAGTGATAAAAGTCAAAGAATGCGCCATCGGTACCTTCTTCAAGAGTCTTTTTAGGGCTTGTTGCTTTAAGAGAGTCCTGAACCTCATACTTATTTTCTAGAATACGGGCAGTGTTATCAGCTCTTTCGAGTAGAGTGCCAATGCTAATAAAGTAAAAAGCTTCGTTTTTGAGCATCGTGCCGTACATTACTCCACGAAACAGGTGGCAACGGTGCTTTACCCACTCGAGTAAGCGGCTAGGGTCTGCTTGGTTTCGGGCCTCAATAATGCGTTGCAGCTCAAGCCAAGTGGTATTTTGGGTTTCCCAAACTTCGGATGTAATCTTGCCTCGGATGACCCTGGCATTTTCACGAGCTGCAAATAAGCAAGAGACAATGCTGGATGGATTGCTGGTTTCATAGATGATGAAGTCCAATACATTCTCGCGGTTAATTACGGCATATTTACTTAAGAACAGATCTTCTAATTTAGAGATCGTTAATAATTTCCTCCAGCTTTGTTCTAAAAAAACAGTAGGCTGGGGAAGTAAAGAAGTTTGATGATTTACATCAAGCATGCGAGCGGTGTTCTCAGCTCGCTCGGTATAGCGGGCCATCCAATAAAGGCAGTCAGCGGTACGGCTTAACATGCGTTTCCTTATTTCCCTTGCTCTTCCAAGACCCAGGTATCTTTCGTTCCGCCACCTTGGGATGAGTTCACGACTAGTGAGCCTTCTTTTAGCGCCACTCGAGTCAATCCACCCGGCACCATCTTGATCGTCTTCCCAGAAAGAACAAATGGTCTTAAATCGATATGTCTGGGTGCTACGCCAGACTCTACAAAGGTGGGACAAGTTGAGAGAGCGAGAGTTGGTTGGGCAATATACTTATCTGGATTAGCGATGAGATGGGTTCTAAATGCCTCTATTTCTGCTTTGGAGGAGGCTGGTCCAACTAACATTCCGTAACCGCCCGCACCATGGGTTAATTTCACCACCAATTTTTCGAGATTAGCCAGTGTATAGGCCAAGTCATCTGGTTTACGACATTGAAAGGTGGGTACGTTATTCAGGATAGGCTTTTCACCGAGATAGAACTCAATCATTTCTGGGACATAGGGATAAATGGACTTGTCATCTGCGATGCCTGTCCCTATTGCGTTGGCTAAAGTGACATTACCAGCACGATAGGCTGAAAGTAAGCCGGCTACCCCTAAGGTAGAGTCAGACCGAAAGGCCAAAGGATCAAGGAAGTCGTCATCTACTCTGCGATAAATCACATCCACACGTTCTGGGCCTTGAGTA
>CAWULW010000169.1:0-2172 GCA_963923615.1 uncultured Holophagaceae bacterium | reverse complement strand
TTCCTTGCGTACTTCAGGCCCGCGACGCGGGTCCCGAGGTGTTTCAAGGGACGTATCGTTGGAGTTACAAAGCTTTTAAACAAGAAGGGATGGGCACCCTGCAGGTGCGCATCGAAAGTGAACGATTCACGGCGGAAGTTCGTGTAGCCGGCATCTTGGTAGCCACGATCGACGGGACTGCATCGGAAGGCTACCGAGTTCAAACCGAGGAGGGTACGCCTCCGAAGATTTACTCCACGCTCTCCGAACTACCCTTGATACTGCCCCTCCCCGTTGATCGGGCCCAAGACTTGATTCCGATTCTGGAGGGTCGAAGCCCGCTCCTTCGTGTCGAAAGTCGGGATGCACAAGGTCCTAAGACGTTTTATTATGAATCGAAAGATGCCCAAGGTCATCGCATCAAATTATGGCTGACGAGGCAATAAAATAAACTACGGATGCTTCATCGGCGGCTGGGGTTTACCCGCTTCGATCCAAGCCGAAAGGATCATGCTCCCTATACTTTGACTGCTAGCGTTCATGCGCTGAATCACGTTCGAGCGTTCGAGCGCCCAGAATGTATCCCAATACGCCTGGGATTGGCGCTGAAGATCGGTTTCGGTTTGAGTCCGAGCCTTGAGGTCAGAAGCTAATACATGGGGGACAAAGGTAAAGGATTCATTGATCCATCCGAAGGCAACGGTCCGAGGCTTGGAGTACGGCTCAGCATTGTGAACTTGCAGCATCGACTCGTCGACATAACGTTCTACCAATCGTGATTCCCAAGCGCTATGCAGACCTTTTTGATCGGTCAGGTGACCATCATGATTGGTGGTGGCATGAAGGGGTACATGGGAATCAGAAATATAGTGACCCAGTTCCGCGGCAATCCGCACGACTTCGGCGGTATCTTGACGACGAAAAGCATCTACCAACAGATCATAAAACTCATTGACTCGCCAGGGAACGGTGCCTGCTTTTTTAAATTGATCGATCCCTATTTGAAGGACAGCTTCATTGGGCGTCAGTGGACGTAAACGATCGGTGCCGTAGACTTCTAGATTTAAATAATGATGGGGTCGTTCGTCGGAGGCTCTATTTTGATCAGGGTAAAGAGAGCGCTCTCGGAAATACTCCTCTTGATCCCGAAACCAGATTTGGACTTCCGGAGGTAATGTCCGGATCGCTTGGCCATTGACCAACTTATGGGCTTTGAATCCCCACGCCTGAAGGGGCAGAAGGAGGAGTCCACTCAGAAGGACGCATACCAACTTCATCGGGGAATCATCCCCGTGCGTTCCCACCGAGTCCGAGTGAAGAAAAATCGCACGGCATCGGTCATATCGATCAGCACATCCCAAGGTCCATTCGGTACCCGACCATTTTCGTAGTCTTGGGCACCCTCACGAAAGCTCCACCAAATCAGAAACGGTCGGCCGCGAAGGTGATCAATCGGCACGAATCCCCAGTAACGCGAATCCATGCTGTTATCTCGATTGTCCCCCATGGCAAAAAGATATCCGGGGGGAATCGTGATCAAAGGGAGGTTGTCCACAAAACGATCGGTGATAAGACTCTGCATGCCCTGTCGATTCAGCGATAGAGTTTCGGCTTCTACGAAGGGCCATGTGCTCCCCCCGGGGGAGGGAATTCCAGCAAAACGTTCGGGGGGCCAAGGTCCAGGGAGCACCGCCCCGGATTGATGCCCAGCCTCATCCAACGTTGGTTGGGGTGTATGGTGTTCAAAAGATCCCGCAACCAGATGTCCATTGACATAGAGCCTTTTATTGATAATTTCTAGCGTATCGCCCGGTAGGCCGACTGCTCGTTTCACGTAATCTTGGTCACGATCTAGGGGCCAACGAAACGTGATGATATCGCCACGTTGGACCGAGCGAAGGGGGGCAATCGTACGCTCGAATTGGGAGGGAGCTGGAGCAAAAATAAATTTATTAATTAAAAGATGATCGCCGATCATCAGCGTTTCACGCATCGACCCCGTAGGAATTTTGAATTGCTGAGCAACGAATGTCTTAAAGAAAAAAATGATGACCATGGCGAAAGCTAGGACTTCGAGGTTATCCCGAAGGGATCCTTTTTCCACGCCGGGAACTTGGAGGGTGTCGTCGACCGTCATGCCGTATCCTTCTCCTTATGATTTTGACCTAAATCGAGCTTCTTCACAGTCCAAAG
>CAWULW010000168.1:0-2176 GCA_963923615.1 uncultured Holophagaceae bacterium | reverse complement strand
GGTATCGCTCTGTTTGTTCGCGAAGGGTCTCGGTGAGAGCTAGTACCTGTGAATCGAGCGGTGTTTCATCCGTAGGAGTCAGTAAGGTCGGTATCCGCCGAGTCACGGCCCACTTCCCAGAGACCCGCATCAGGTTGAAGGAGATTTTAGCAAGCGCTTGTCCATGTGCACCTGCTTGAATAATGGGGATATTTTTGTATACCTGCGCAATGGGTCGGTGCGTATGCCCGCTGACTACTCCATCGATACCTGACACTTGGTCAATTAAGCGAAAGACAACATTCTCATCCCCCACATTTCCTGGGCTTTCACCTAACCCCGAATGCAGAAGAACTATCAACAGATCCGGCTTCTCTTGAACTCTTATTTTGGGGATTAGAATTTTAGCTGTTTGGACAATATCTTCAAACTTAAGACCTAGATATTTGCTTGGCTCATCCCATTTTGGAATCCAAGGCGTCGTAAAGCCAACAACCGCAACTTTGAGAGCGCCCGAATTAAATAGACGATAGCTGTCAAACGCAGAGCGACCCGTTTTTTCAACTAGCGTATTGGCTGAGAGAAAGGAAAACCTAGCTTGTTTCTGCACTTGCCTGAGATGAGAAAGTCCAAAGTTATATTCATGATTTCCCACCGCCATGGCGTGATAGCCCAAGGCATTCATAATGTCGATAGAGGGCTCAGGAAGTTCCGGATTTAAATAAGTCTTCACATAATTGATAGGTTCACCCTGGATAGTATCTCCCCCATCGAGTAGAAGGGTGTTTGGGTTCTTTGCGCGCTCTTCCTTAATCAGCGAGGCAATCTTGGCCCAACCCTGATTAACCGGGAGAAGTGAATAGGTATCCGAGGGTAAAATTCGTCCATGCATGTCCGTCGTGCTTAAAATTTGAAACTGAATCTCTTGTCCTTGAAGAGAAGAAAGTGTCACAAGAAGAGCTAGGCTGAGAGTCTTAAGTCGCATGTATAAAGCCCTTTTTAGTCCAATCGAAATTCGAACTTGGTAAGCATACTCTTCAAGGTTAAACTATAGAACTGCCTCAAACTAATCTTTTCCTTGATTCCTATGGAGTGATATATGGCTGATAATCAAGCTCATGCACCGAAACACGAATTCACAATCTTGTGTGATGATATCCGAGCCGAAATGGGTGGCAAAACCTCATTAATGGGTCTCTACGATCATCATATTGTGGTTCCCAAAGTTCCCTTTGATCTTCCTAAAGTGTGTTTTTATACAAAATTTTCCAAGATGGACGGACAATTCAAATTCAGTTTTTCCATTGCTTCCCCCAATGGAGATCGGAAAGACGTCATTAAAGACTCGGACGTCCAAATACCCGAGGGAGCTACCGAGGGTACCTTTAATGTCATTGCCTCCCCTTTTACGGCAAGTTCCGAAGGCCTCTACGAAGTGATCATCGGGCTCACCAAGGGTTCTGAGCGCTTTGAATATGTCTATAAATTTGCAATTTCGGATGGGGAACGTCTTCAGAAAGAATTTGAAAAAGCACGAGACGAACAAAAAAAAGCTAACTAAGTTCTCTGTCGATCCATCCAAAAACGACGCCTTTGGGCGTCGTTTTTTATGCCCCCCTTTACATAAATCCTCTTACTCTTAACCTATGGGCCGCTATACAAAACAGTCTCTGTTTCTCGGCGAGGCTAATCAACAAAAAATCGCAAAATCGTGCGTCGCAATTGTGGGACTTGGCGCAACAGGATCAGTATTAGCCCAATGGCTTGCACGTGCTGGTATTGGGACCCTTCATTTGATCGACCGTGATCTAGTTGAATGGAGTAATCTTCAGCGACAGATCTTGTATGATGAATCTGATGTAGGGGAACCCAAAGCACTTGCAGCGGAAAAAAAACTTCGATCGATTAATTCGTCCATTCGTCTGTATAGTCACGTGGTAGATCTTGTCCCTAGTAATGCAGAACAACTATTGAGTCATGCTGATGTCATTGGGGATGGAACCGACAACTTTGAGGCACGTTTTTTAATCAATGATGTCTCGATTCGTTCCCATATTCCTTGGGTCTACAATGGAGCGGTCGGCGGCGAAGGAATGATTTGGCCGATTGCGCCGCCCATAACCGCCTGCTTTCGATGCTTGATAGAGCAGCCACCGGAACAATCCGATATAGATACTTGTGACACTACAGGCGTTTT
>CAWULW010000167.1:0-2178 GCA_963923615.1 uncultured Holophagaceae bacterium | reverse complement strand
GTGTATAAGAGACAGTATTACGTCTTGCCTTATCATCTTCAGAGTAATTAGAACGCTTACCGTCCAATAGGAAAAGTTCTTTGAAGTGTACTATGTAATACTTACCTTGCTTATGCAATATATGACACGATTGGTATAAAGTCTTATCCTTTTTAGATGCCACACCCATTCTTGTTAGGGTTTCTGCTATAGCAAGAAATAACTCTTGGTCAGGTAGTTTTACCTCGATTAGAGTGCTCAAGTCTATCATTTTTCAATCCGCCTTTATCAGTTTTTTTTATTATTTCATCAATTTGTTCATAAGATAACAAAGCGAGAACTTCTTTTGCCCTCGCTTTAGAGTATTTATAATATTCACTGATTGCTGTCAGTGCCTCGTCATCTTGCTTCTGAGGCTTCTGCCATTGGCGAAATGGACGACGATACTTTCTCAAACGATGAAAGTAATAGTCGTGTTGGCACTCTTTATCGAGACCAGGGTACATATTCATTAGATTGGCATCTAAAATAGAATCGTAATGATACGATAATATCTTATTCACCACGAAGGGCACGTAATCTTTCTCTATATTTTCGAAACATGGTTGTGTCTTTGATGAAGTCAAGCCATTCAAGACCGCCGAAAGATTGTCTGACATCGCTAGGTTTACCCTTTTCTAATAATTCACGTTCACACTTTTCTATAGCTTTATATAGAGCTATAGCATGTGGCACCACTTCTTTTAAAAATACTTCATCACTTATACATGATGGCCTAGAAGTAAATAAAACAGCCGCAATCATGTCAATCCACCTATCACCAAGAGCACCAAGAGAAGTGTTGACACTGTTAGTGGCAAACCCTCTAAAGTTCTTCGTAACCCTGTCATGGTCAAAATGAGGAACATGAAGTGTCGGATTAATCAACTTAAAGGTTAACATGCAATATCCTGCAAAATTAGGATAATTGCCTTTCTTTTTGATCATTTCACGATCTTTTTTAGATTCCTTTTTACAGCAATCGCAACCATTAAGTTCATGGCCTAATTTGTGTCCTTTATGTTTTGGGAATTCTCGCAATGGCTTCCATTCCCCACAAAATTGACACTCATATAATTTCTCCCCGTTTACGGACATATTTCCTAAATCGAAAAATTTTGATAATGTCATTTGAACTCACAATCTGTCATTAACTCTGTGCAGAATGCAGCAAAGTTGATT
The DNA here is from genome assembly GCA_963923615.1 of uncultured Holophagaceae bacterium. GTDB lineage: Bacteria > Acidobacteriota > Holophagae > Holophagales > Holophagaceae > Acidiparvus. Next base: position 978 of record CAWULW010000167.1, on the reverse strand, counting down.
TCCGGGTCTTGCACGAATGCATTCATATACTGATATCTTGCAATCAAGACAACAGCCTTGGGCACGTCATGCGGTTTAAGATTATCTTTCAGGCTATCGTAAATGGCCCTATAGACTTTTCTGTAGTCCATATCTGAGTTAGTGCCAACCCATTTACGCATATCATTGAAAGACTTTTCTTTAAGGAACTTCATAAGTTCATCAAGCTTATGAACTGAACCAAGCTTGGCAACTACCCCGGCATTAATTGGTCCAGTTGCAGAAAATCTCTGAAGCTCATTAATCGTTCTTCTGTAATCAGGAAAAAAGTGAATAATGATAGGGATTAGTGCATCCTTTGTATATTCCACTTTCTCTTTATTGAGAATTTCCTGTAGCCTATTGTACAGTAATGCCGCCATTTCCTTCTTCTCAGAAGGCTTTAGGTTAAAGTCGATAACAGCAGTTCTAGAATGCAGAGGCGGAATAAGCTTGTTCTCATAATTGCAAACAAAAATGAATGCGCAATTAAATGAAAATTCATCAATAAGAACTCGCAATGCGGCCTGTGCATCTTGAGTAAGAAAATCAGATTCGTCTAGAATGACGGCTCTGACTGCACCCATAGCAGCAGTAGTTGCAAAGTCTTTGATCTTAGTTCTGATAACATCAATGCCCCTTTCATCTGAGGCATTGATATGTAGAACATCAGCATTCAACTCATTACACAAGGCAAGGGCAGCACTTGTTTTTCCGATGCCAGGATCACCTGTCAGCAGTAGATTTGGTATCTTACCGGAAGCAATATAGTGCTTAAATGGTTGCTTAATTCTGTCCGGTAAAATACATTCATCTATTGTCTTTGGGCGATACTTATGTTCCCAAATATAATCCATTATTGAGCACTTCCATTATTAATGATCATTTCATAAAAGGATTCGAATTCATCTTGTTCCTGCGATTCCTTGTTGAAGCTGGCATTATAATACGTCTTGCCCA
>CAWULW010000166.1:0-2184 GCA_963923615.1 uncultured Holophagaceae bacterium | reverse complement strand
AGATTCCTCTACGTCTCGTGGGCTCGGAGATGTGTATAAGAGACAGCGATAACTGAAGATGCAGATTTGAGTTACCGAGCACAGTTAAAAGGATGGCGTGGAGTTTATTTGAAGGATTTATTGGTCCCTGCCGAATTACCAATGGACGTAAACGCTTTCAAAAGCCAACAACACCGTTGGGCTAAGGGCAACGCTCAAGTGATACGCAAACTCATGCGAACTATTTGGAAATCCAAAGCTTCCTTACACACAAAAATCGAGTGCTGGTTCCATCTCACTGCTAACTGTAATTATCTGTTAGTTGTCCTGCTCAGCATCCTTATGATCCCCGCTATGGCTTTAAGGGTTGGCACCCCACTCGACGTTCTGATTCTGACTGATGGGCCCTTCTTCGCACTCAATGCGTTGAGTATTGGGCTCTATTTTGGTCTGAGCCAAAAGGAGTTAACGGAAAATTTTGGATGGAAGACTCGACTGAAGTACATCCCAGGATTAATGAGTCTAGGAGTAGGATTGGCTTTTAATCAATCTAAAGCTGTTCTTGAAGGTTTTTTCACTGAGGATAAAGAGTTTACAAGAACTCCTAAGATGGGTAGTGAAAATACAGTAAGTGTTAGTAAGGTAAAGTATAGTGTGAACAAAAGCTTTACCACTTACTTGGAACTTTTGTTTGCCTGTATATTTTTAATTTCAATAATCATAAGTATTTATTTGCACAAATGGGCCTCTCTTCCTTTTTTAATTCTATTCTTCAACGGCTACGCCTATATGAGTCTCCTTTCATTAGTGAGCTCAGATATGCTTCGTAAGTTGGCTAGGCAGGAAATGGAAGATGAGCAGATTCTAGAAGTTGAATAAGTGCCAAGAAAATTGAGAACCTAATTTTCTTTAGGGCGAGTTATATCAGCAAGCAGCCAACTAATTAATCCAATAACAATATAACTATCAGCAAAATTAAAAGTCCAATAATGCCAGTGTTTATAGTGGAAGTCTATAAAGTCAATGACGTACCCGTTACGTATTCGATCCACAATGTTGCCAATGCTTCCCGAAAGAATTAAGCCGAGGGAGTAGATTGGGATGTGGGTAGTGCTTGTTTTAAAGTAGAGATAGCCAAAATAAATAATGGTGATCAGACCTATAGTAATCAGAACTAATGGTTGATATCGATGAAGGCTATCGGAGAGGAATCCGAATATGATTCCAGGATTTTCCGCCAGACTCAAGTTCAGAAATGAAGGAATAAGAACCTTAGATTTGATCGATACCGCTAAAATTTTGGAGTATTGATCAATACCCAGAAGAACAAAAATCCATAAGGCTCTTAGGCTTCGAGACTTCAAGAGATAACCGTCCTATAGCAGCGTATACATAATTCTGGATGCTCGTGCCTAGGTTCAAGACTTACATGCCTCCAGCACCGAGGACACTTGGGAAGTGCGCTTGGTTCAATGCTATACCTAATACCCGTACTCGAAACTAGAACCTGTGTAGCAGTATTCTCAATTCTTTCCGATTCTGCAACCTCTGAGCATACAAAATATTCGCTGAGAAGCTCTCCAAAGCTATTTAATAACTCTTTAGCAAGGGGTGATGATTCAATAGTAACTTTGGAATCTAAGCTAGTACCAATGATCTTGCCGGCCCTTAGAGGCTCCATTGAAGTGTGAATGTCTTGTCTAAGATTCCATAATGTATTCCAATGAGAAGAATTGACAATATTAGTGTCCTTAAAAATAGTAAAAGTGGATTCATAAATATTAGATGTTGGGTGAGTAACTTCCCAAGCTTCGCTGGCTGTAAAGCATAATATGGGGGCGATTAACTTAAGAAATGTATCTAAAATATCCTGTAAGGACAGAAGATAGGAAACTCTTTTTTTATCTTCAAGGGGATCGCAATAAAGTGAATCTTTTATAATGTCAAAATAGATACTTGATAATTCATTTTGACAGAACGAAAGAATGATTCGCGTAGCCTCTGTGTATTGGAAAGTTCGATATGCTTCAATGATTTTTATACTTTCCTCACTTAATCGATTCAGTATCCATTGGTCTACTAGATTTCTGTCTCTAAAATCTACATGCTGATCTGAAGCCTTAAATCCATCTAGGGCACCTAACATAAAACGAATAGTATTTCTAATTTTTCGATAAGAATCAGCCGAACGATCAAGGATTTCAT
>CAWULW010000165.1:0-2240 GCA_963923615.1 uncultured Holophagaceae bacterium | reverse complement strand
CGAACTTACAGAGCGTAAATCAGTTCACGAACCACTACGACTGGTATTGGCGATCGTTTTAGGTGCCAACGCAATGATGAATGCCATGGTGATCTATGCAGCCTACGCTTTTGATTCCGGTCAAAACTGGCTTAGCAATCTAGTTTTTATGGAAAAAATCTACGACCCCAATCCCATTCCCGATGGCGTTCGAGGTGTCTTTACTCTAGTGAGTGGACTTACGGCGGTCCCATTATTGATATATTGCGGATGGCCCATTTTCATTAACGGGTTTCGTCGGCTAAAACTAGGGCAGCCCAACACCGATACCTTGGTTGGGTTCGGGGCCTTAGTAGCATTTGTGGTGAGTATTTATTCGGCCTTAGTGCTCAAAACACATCACGTCTATTTCGATACAGCCTCCATGTTGGTCAGTTTATTGATCATAGGACGGTCGATTGAAAAACACTCGAAGCACAAAGCTCAACGTTTTATCCAGGGACTTTTAATGGCTGAAACTAGAATGACCCAACGTTGGCAGGATGATCAATGGATGTCGATTGCGACCTCCGAAGTCAAAAGCGGAGATCGACTTCGGGTAATTATGGGCGAGCGTATTCCAGTGGATGGTGTCGTTCAGGACGGTGAAGGATGGTTGGATACATCGACATTGACAGGGGAAGTACTGCCGCGTCCAATCCGAAGAGGCGAGGAGGTCCTCGCTGGCTATTTCTGCCAAGAGGGTTATGTGGAGTTACATGCCACACTGGTGGGACAATCTACTGTCCTGGCAACGATTCTTGATCGGGTTAAGAAAACCCTTGCAAGTAAAACAGATGTTCAACTTCTAGCGGACCGTATCGCTGCTTGGTTTTTTCCGCTAGTTGTTTCTTTGTCATTTGCAACCTTCTTTTTAGCTTGGGCTCAGGGCTATCCATTGACAACGGCCTTGATGGCAGGCATTTCGGTCTTGGTGGTAGCATGCCCCTGTGCACTAGGACTTGCGACCCCATTGGTGCTAGTCAATTCGGTGGGAGAAAGCGCTAAGCGAGGCCTCCTATTGAGAAGTAGCGAAGTCCTTGAATCAGCGGCAAGAATTACGCATGTCATTTTTGATAAAACAGGAACGTTAACGACAGGTCAGCTGCATATTAGCCACTCCAAATTTGTGAATATAGATGAAGCAACCGCTTATCAACTCGCAGCTTCGCTTGAACAGCTCAGTTCGCACCCTTTAGCGCAGATTTTTTTAAGATCCTTCCGGCATCATGACCCTGAAGGATTGTTACTCGCAGTAGAATCTTGGAGGCAAGAACCTGGTCAAGGTTTAGAAGGTAAGATTGGCGGTCAACACATTCATATTGGACGTCCCTCTTGGCTGAGATCGATGGGGATGCAGATAGACCCCCTACTGTCCACTGAGGATTCCTACGGTTCTCAGGTGATGCTTGCACTCGATCACACCCCCTGTGCATATTGGGAGTTTACCGATCATATTCGTAATGATGCGCAGGAGATCATTCGATCACTTAAGCGACAGGGTATTCGAGTATGGCTCCTGAGCGGAGATCGATCTGAAGCATGTCTGTGGTTGGCCAAGTCTGTAGGGATTGCCCCTCAGTACGTCATGGCTGAATTGTTACCACACCAAAAACAAGAAAAAATTCTCGAGCTTCAACAGGCAGGCTTGGTAGCTATGGTGGGAGATGGTATTAATGATGCAATCGCAATCTCCCAAGCCAATGTTGGCATTGCTATGAGTAATGGATCTGGCGTGGCGCTTGAAAGCGCGGGGGTTATCCTTGTCAATCGTCAACTGAAACAGATCCCTATTTTCCTTGGGATTGCCCGCCAGTCACTTCGTCGGGTCCGCCAGAATCTGGTTTGGGCTTTGGTCTACAATGTCGCTTTAATTCCTCTTGCGATCACTGGTCGTGTGCACCCGATCTTTGCCGCAGCTGCCATGATGCTGAGTAGCGTCAGTGTAATTTTGAACAGTGGGCGAAGTTTTGTAGTCGGAGATCCTCAGACTAATTTAGAAGAGGTAGATGCTTAACCTCTTTTTGTCATAGACAGACAGAGATCTAAGGGTGAATATAATTTATGTCTACAAATGAAGTTTATCTCGATTGGAAAAGTTGGAATCCAGACACCTTTGGATACTGTACAGCTAAAGAAAGTCGCCGCTTTTCTTTGGAGTTGCAATCGTTAAATCTAAAACCCCCAGTCCGCATTCTAGAGATTGGTTTTGGCCACGGGCA
>CAWULW010000164.1:0-2241 GCA_963923615.1 uncultured Holophagaceae bacterium | reverse complement strand
AGCTGGGATATTTACGCTCAAGGTAATAATCGCGATCCGCTTCTGGAATCTCCGAGGGATGTTTACCGCAATCTTCTTTACGCTTGGGAACCCAAACGCGCCCATCGTTACGAAGGGATTCGGACATGAGCGTCAGTTTGGATTGATGATCGCCGCTGACCGGGATACAGGTGGGATGAATTTGGGTGTAGCAAGGATTGGCAAAGGCGGCACCTTTTTTGTACGCGCGCCAATTCGCTGTGGTGTTACACCCTTTGGCGTTCGTTGATAAATAAAAGACATTGCCGTAGCCTCCCGTCGCCAAACACACGGCATCGGCCATATGGCTTTCGATTTTTCCACTCACCATATCGCGTACGACAATCCCTTTAGCTACGCCGTCCACCACAATGAGTTCGAGCATTTCATGGCGGGCAAACATCTGGACGGTGCCTAATCCAATTTGACGCTCGAGAGCTTGATAGGCGCCGATCAAGAGTTGTTGACCCGTCTGACCTCGCGCATAGAAGGTGCGGCTCACTTGCGCCCCTCCGAAAGATCGATTATCGAGCAATCCTCCGTATTCACGCGCAAAAGGAACTCCTTGGGCGACACATTGATCAATGATCTGCACCGAGGTTTGCGCTAAACGATACACATTGGCTTCACGGGCACGAAAATCACCGCCCTTGATCGTGTCATAAAAAAGTCGGAACACACTGTCGCCATCGTTGTGATAATTTTTGGCGGCGTTGATTCCCCCTTGGGCAGCAATGGAGTGAGCGCGACGGGGTGAATCCTGATAACAAAAACACTCCACCTGATAACCCAATTCTCCTAAACTGGCTGCCGCGGAAGCTCCGGCTAGTCCAGAGCCGACCACGAGAACTTTGTATTTTCGCTTATTCGCAGGAGAAACGAGTTTGACGTGTTCTCGATAGTGGTCCCATTTTTCAGTGAGGGGGCCGCTTGGAATTTTGGGATCAAGTTTCATGGAGGTGTCTCAGTAGACGTGGAAGCAGGGGTGGAAGGGGTATACGCTACCCATCCCAATTGAACGGCAAGTGGGAAAGAAATATTGGCCACAATAATCACGGTCGTCAACGCCCCTGCAATCCACTTGCGGGTAGCGTTGAAATTGGGGTGAGACAGACCCAGGGTTTGGAGCAAACTCCAAATTCCATGGGCGAGATGGGGCGCCAAGGCCAGCATCGAGACGATATAGAACCCTGCAACCCACGGAATTTGAAAACTTCGGATGACATTGGCATACACATTCACCCCTCCCGAGGGCAGTGGGGGGATATGAAGGCTCGGGAGAACCAATTTTCCTGCCGTGAAATGCAATAAATGGATGACGATAAAGACGATGATGATGAGGCCACTGAGACGCATGCCTCGTCCTGCCCAAGTGGATTCTTGATACGCATGTTTTTGATAATCCACAGGTCGAGCACGTCGGTTCATTAAGGTGAGTTGAAGCGCCGACCAAATGTGAAGGGCCACGATGAAGAGCAGTCCTCCTCGAGCGATCCAAATGCCATAGCCCCCAGCCAGATGATGCAACATCTCCGCATACGCATTCAATGCGTTACCTTCGTCCCCGGCATACAGCTGAAGATTCCCGAGCATGTGAACCAGCACGAAGAGCACTAAGAGAATGCCCGTCACCGCCATGATGATCTTTTGGCCGATGGAGGACTGTGAAAATTGCGACGAGGCCATGCCGATCCTAAGTCAAAAGGGAGAGAGGCTTAAGTGGAAGTTATCTAATACTTTAGCAAAGGGATGGGAGGGTTGATTTGCCTAAGATTATGGACGTCCCGATGTTGGTGGAACCCAGGAGGCCTTTCCCACCTCCATAGTGTCTTAGGGTTGGAGAGGGCAGAGATGCCCAAAACACAGGAAAGAGGGTGAAAGGAGATGAAAACTAAACTGAGACATAAGTGCATTTAGATCATTGAAAGGTAATCCGGTGCCTTCATATAGAGGCTTCGACCCTATACTTGAGGATGGCTACCATCTCAGTTGATGACTAGCTGAAATGCATAGATTCCTAGCCTGGGTGGAAGTTGTGCGTTCTTTTCACCAGGTAGTACAAAGGAATACATTTATGCCGCAAGGAACTGTCAAGTGGTTCAACGCCGACAAGGGTTTTGGTTTCATTACCCCCGATGAAGGCGGAGCCGATCTCTTCGTTCATCACACTGCCATTCAACTGTCTCTTATACACATCTGACGCTGCCGACGAAGGCTTAGGTG
>CAWULW010000163.1:0-2269 GCA_963923615.1 uncultured Holophagaceae bacterium | reverse complement strand
CCATGCCTTTGTTGAGAAGATGAGTAGCAAAACTATGTCTAAGACCATGGGGGGATATTTTATTATCCACCCCCTTAGCAATAATTAATTTTGATAGTAGATGACGAATAGTTGTCGTGCTAAGGCGTGTTCCTTTGGTATTTATAAAGACTGCGTTAGTCAGAGTTCCTTTGGTGTTTCTCAAGACCTCCGCTCTGAAAGAAAGGTATATAACGAGGGAGCTCAAAGCCCGCTTATGGAAGGGCACCATACGCTCTTTTCCTCCCTTACCGAGAACCAAAAGTATTTGATCTTTTTTCTGGATATCCTGGAGATTGAGATTAGCCAGTTCGCTAACACGTAAACCCGTGGCATAAAGTGTTTCAATCAAACAGAGGGTTCGCGCTTCGTGAAAATTCTTTGGATGCGGTAGATCTAGGAGAGTGTGTATATCGGCTTCAGATAAAAAATGTGGTAGTTTTTTGGATTCCTTGGGATTCCTGATGCCAATTGTGGGATTGCGAGTAATAAGTCCTTCTTGCCACATCCAATCATAAAAGGTTCGGATCGTCGAAAGAGTCCTAGATTGCGTCGTCGGATCTAAACCCATTTCTGCCAATGATGCAACAAAGCCTCTGATTTGCCTAACAGTCACATCCCACGATTCCCAAGCGTTTTCACGAGCATATTGCAGGGCCTTTTTTAAATCGATTTCTTGGGCTCGTAAAGTATGGGGGGATAAACCTCGACTCTTCTGCTCAGAGGCAAAAAGGGTTAAAGTCTTAAGTAGCCCTTTTTTCATGAATTGAGATCCAAGGTATGAATCATTATGAGGGATTTTTGTGTCGAGTGAAATAAAGACCATTCCCGATCTTTTTTATTCAGCCCTCAGCAAAGACTTGCCTGATGCCTTGGCGTATAAGATTGATGGTCATTATCAGCCCATCTCGCATCGGGAATACAAGGATCTTGTGGAATGGGTAGCATTAGCTCTTCGAGATAAAGGCCTTAAACCACAAGAACGAGTAGCAATTATTTCAGAGAATCGACCTGAGTGGGCCATTACCGATTTTGCTTGTGCCATCTTGGGGCTCCCTACTGTGGTTCTTTACCCAACCCTCGTGGCCTCTCAAGCTGCTTTCATTCTTCAACACAGCGAAGTATCATGGGCGATTTGTTCCGATTCTGATCAACTCAATAAAATTATCGAATCTTGGTCTCAATTACCGAATCTTCATACCGTAGTGGTCATGGAGGGTCCGGTCCCAAGTATACCGAATAAGAATATCTATACGTGGGATCAGATAGTCAGTTGGGGTCGTTCACTTTCCTCAAGGCAATCGGAGGTTCGACTATGGGCCTCGGCCGTTAAACCCGAAGACTTACTAACAATTATTTACACTAGCGGTACCACTGGGGAGCCTAAAGGGGCCATGCTTAGTCACAACAACCTTATTACAAACATTGTGGACTCTGCAAAGTTATTAGAATTTTCCGAGGGGGATCGATCGCTAAGTTTCTTGCCCTTGAATCACATTTTTGAGCGTATGGTAGGGCATTTCACAATGATGCATGTTGGGGTATCTATCTATTACTCCGAGGGTGTTACTAAAGTTCCCGACAATCTGCTTGAAGTTAGACCCACCGTCCTTCTTGCGGTTCCAAGAATCTACGAGAAAGTCTATAACCGTAGCTTTTTCATGGCTGCTCAAGCTCCTTTGATCCAACGAATCATTTTTGCTCTTGCGATGCGTATTGGGAAAAAAACATTACCCTATCGATTTACCCGGCAACCCTTGCCTCTCTATCTTTCCTATTTGCACCGAGTGGCTAATCAACTAGTTTATAAAAAAATTCTTGCTCGGCTCGGAGGAAATCTTCGGATGGCTGCCTCAGGAGGCGCCCCGCTAGCCCCTAAGGTGCTCGAATTTTTCTGGTCAATCGGCCTAGACATATTGGAGGGCTACGGTCTAAGTGAAACCAGTCCCGTGATCTCTTTTAATCGCTTTGGACATGTCGTCCCTGGATCCGTAGGCAAACCCCTCTACGATACGTGGGAAGGGCGACCCTTTGTGAAAATCGCGCAAGATGGCGAAATCCTCTGTCAGGGTCCTAATATTATGATGGGGTATTGGAAAAATGAATTAGGCACACGGGAGGCTATATCACCTGATGGTTATTTCCACACGGGTGATATTGGTTATCTCAAAGATGGGAACCTCTACATCACCGACCGTAAAAAGGATCTTCTTATCACATCTGGTGGTAAGAATGTTGCTCCCCAGCCAAT
>CAWULW010000162.1:0-2281 GCA_963923615.1 uncultured Holophagaceae bacterium | reverse complement strand
TCCCACAACCACAAATCCTCATTGACAAACCGCATATGCTCTGCAAATTCCTCAATTGAATTTGCGTGTTCATAGTTGAGAATGGGATGCCGGTCTTTGACCGTGGCACCAGAGAACGTGATCTTTTCTGGCAGGCTGCGATATTTGGTTATCGCAGCCTGCATCTTTGCTGTATACTCTACCATGGAATTGACCCCTTAAATGGGCGCATATGCCACTTGCCTATTGCGCTCATATCACTATCATCCACTGTGCGATCCTCGCCAATGAATGAAAGATAATCTACCATCTCAATCGCCTCTTGTAAAGAGGAAACTTTAGCATCCTTTGCAAAAACTATAACATCATGCTCAGGATCAAGCTCGCCACCACGAACAAACCTAGCATCCACTTTAATATGAATGAAATCCGGGATGCCGAATATCCTTGTGGCAGAATAGAGTTGTGACGCATCGCGAAAACCTACAAAGTGAAGGGCCATTTTAGCCTCCTAAAATTTGGTCCAACCGGATGGAATTTCACCACGTCCGAACTAGAGCCCTAGGATTTCAGCGGCGCCGCTTACTCTCTTACTCATCTAGCCTGCCTCCGTTTTACGTCGAGGCCCGGTCAGAATTTTAATATAGCATAAAAATCCTAAAATGCAAGCTAAAAAATCGCAAGTGCATCTTGAAAAAATCGTAAGTGCACCCTGAAAAAATCGTAAGTGCATCTTGACAAAAGGTCATGTGCATGTTAGAATAATAAAATCAAAAGAGGAAAGAAAACCATGGTCGAATATGAAGAATTGATTGGTCACTATAAGAAGTGGCTAAGTCTTGGTGCTGAGAAAGGGACCAATGCTCGATTTGGACAATGGTGGTGGAATCAGCATTGGGAAAAGACTGGACTTCAGTCCTGTCCTGAGCTATTCTATGAAAAAGATGCCAAGAAGGCATATGACTATATTGCTCGGCACTTTACTGTAGACTGAGGAGGGATCAATGGAAAAACGTCTTTGGATTGAACCGTTTCACATAGGTAATACCTACCGGACCCGTCGTGGTGAGCACGCCAAGCTAATCGGCAAGGCGAACGAAGGCACCAGTTACGAAACGGTCTTCTGTGAGAAGGGCGTGCATCGTTATTCCAATCGCCCAATCCCGGATATGGGGCGTTGTACTGGCCGTCCGTCTGACCATGAAAACAACCTAGTTCCTCTCTTTTATGAAGAGCCGTAAAAGGTTTCTCTGTCTCGACTGCAAGGTTGATACAGGGAAAATTCATGAACATTATTTTATCCACACTGAGATTTGGCTCAGTGTGGTCGGGAACAAAACAGGAATGCTTTGTGTCGGTTGTTTAGAAAATAGGCTAAATCGACGCTTGACAAAAACTGACTTTCCTGATATAACTGTGAACAATCCTCGATACGAGGCAAAATCCCAAAGGCTAATGGAGCGGTATCATGCGGGTTAACTACTATTGGAATTGCGGTTACATGGATGGATCGCAGAACCGTATTCCTGATTACAACCTGTTTGAGAAGAATAATTCTCAGTGGAATGAAGGCCAGCGAAATCTTTATTTCAAGGGTTATCGCTGCGGCGTCCGTGAGCAAGATAAGGCTACGAAAAAGAAGAATCATGATTCTGATCATATTTTAGCTTGACTTCGACTCCTCAATCTACTATACTCTAATCATAGAGATTGAGGAGAGAATATGAAAAAGGTTCAACACAAGGGCTATCGAGAGGGCAAGGGCAACGTAGTGGCCGAGAGCCTGCGTAACTTTCGCCCGCAGCAGGTCAAGATGAAGACCCGCTACACTCGGAAGGAAAAGCATAAGGGGAGGGGCTTCTAGCCCCTCTTCTAAATTCTGAATTTGTAACCCATTGATATTAAACGCTTTTTTTAGGGCTACCCCCGCCGTTGCCGCAACACGGATTCCTACCGTAATAAGAATATAGCATCGGCACAATAGGTTGTCAATTAAAAATAGTTGTTGCGTTAAAAATAGTTTATGCTATATTAAGATCATCAACAACGGAGATACCTGATGAACGCTTACGATGAAGGCTACAGCGATTACATTCAGGGACGCGACCGGGAGGAGAATCCCTACTCGTCTAACGTCACCATGTTTGGTGAATGGCTGAATGGCTGGGAAGCCGCTCAAAGCGACGACGCCTCCTGCGAGGATGAGGCAATGGAGCGTGACTCCGAGGCCTACATGGAATTGCAATTGCTAGGGGAATAACCCCTAGCCCGATGCCGGGTGGACGGTTAAGACCACGCCCAC
>CAWULW010000161.1:0-2327 GCA_963923615.1 uncultured Holophagaceae bacterium | reverse complement strand
CCTCTACGTCTCGTGGGCTCGGAGATGTGTATAAGAGACAGCTAATTGACAGAATAAACGCCAAGCATGAGCGCGTTGTTGCGGGTGAGCGCCGCCTCAAGGAAATCAAGGATTACATCAAGAATCCTCTCTACGCCAAGAAAAAAGAATTTTACAAGGAAGAGTCCTCTCATATTGAAAAAGAACTCAAGGCCTTTTTCACGAAGAATGAAACGACAAGCGAATTGTTTCATCATGATTATCAACTTCTGATGAATGCAACTAAAATATCGAGATCTGCTAAGGCGGAACTCATTGAGGCCAATTTGAGACTTGTAGTTTCAATAGCCAAACGTTACACGAATCGTGGTCTTCAATTTTTAGATCTTATTCAAGAAGGAAATATAGGTCTTATGAAGGCTGTCGACAAATTCGAGTACTCCAGGGGCTTCAAGTTTTCCACTTATGCTACATGGTGGATCAGACAGGCTATCACAAGAGCGATTGCCGATCAGGCCAGAACAATCCGCATTCCTGTCCATATGATTGAAACCATCAATAAATTAATACGTACCCAGAGGGAACTCGTACAGAAATTAGGTCGCGAAGCAACTAGCGAAGAGATCGCCAAAGAAATGGATATGCCTGTCGGCAAGGTTCGTAAGGTTATGAAAATTGCACAGGAACCCATTTCACTCGAGACCCCAATAGGTGAAGAAGAAGATTCTCACTTGGGTGACTTCATAGAAGACAAAACGGTCGACTCACCAGTGGAGCAGGTAGTCAATTCAAGGCTCAAAGATACAGTAAACCAAGTTCTTAAAACCCTAACAGAACGGGAGGAAAAAGTACTCCGAATGAGATTTGGGGTGGGAGAAGAAGCCTCAGAACATACACTGGAAGAAGTTGGTAGTGAGTTTGCCGTAACTCGCGAGCGCATTAGACAAATTGAATCTAAGGCACTCAGAAAAATAAGACATCCTAGACACTCAAAGACATTAAAGGCCTTTTTGGGCTAGTCCCTAAGTTATTTTGAGGTTGCCGCGCAATATAGGACAATTCTTATATTAGGAGACCTTGATTGCTCGCAAAAGACCAAACCCTAGGCAAATATCAGATTCTAGATCGTCTTGGCTCTGGAGGCTTTGGGACTGTATACCTAGCTTTAGATACGTGGGTTAACCGCAAAGTTGCCATCAAGGTTCCTCACCAGCAAGAAGATGAAGTGATAGAGATGCTAAAAGAACCTAGAATCATGTCTGAATTGAAGCATTCTAATATCGTAGAAATGATTACAGCTGAGAGAACCAATGGGATTTTTTTTATGGTTCTAGAGTACGTAGAAGGAGAAAGCCTAGACAAATTAATCCGGAAAGACAAAAAGCTATTGCCAGATTTAACTCTAGATCTTGCAATTGGAATAACCGAGGGGATTGTATTTGCTCACTCCAAAAAGGTTTTACACCGTGATATTAGACCTGCCAATATTCTAATTGCAAAAGACAATATAGCTAAGGTTACGGATTTTGGAACTAGTAGAATACTATCCCTCACCCCTGCGATGACTCGAGTCGGTTCACCTCCCTATATGGCCCCGGAACACTTTAGGGGTCTTGCAACTTTTCAGTCCGATATATGGAGTTTGGGAGTTACCTTTTATGAAATGTTAACCGGTACAGTCCCTCACTACGATCCAGACCCACTTAAAATAGCTCAATCAATTGAAGATAACAAAATCATACCGCCTCACCTTAGGATCCTGGAAATTCCCAAGGTGTTATCAGAAATTGTTATGAAATGTTTACAGATCAACTTGGCAGAAAGATTTATATCAGCAGAGCGTCTCTTGAGTGCTTTGAGGTCGATTAAAGAAACTAATAAAAAGATATATACAACTTCCATCCAAACCCCTACCAAGACTCTGTCACCAATACTTAGTTCAAAGAACTCTTCAACCGGCAGAGTCTGCTCATTTTGTTATACAACTCTTGCAAGAATGTCGACGGTATGCCCAAAATGCGGCGAGCAAAATTAATTTTTTTTCTACTATCTAATATACTTGGAGCTCAAATCTCCAACGTGGATAATAATATTTCACTTCAAAAGTCTTGGCTTGCAACAAAGGTAATCGCCTTAGTTTCATCCGAGATAGAGTCTCGCACAGGGTTAAAAATGAATGTCGAGGGGGGACTAATAGATTTATCGAACCGGTCTATTACCCTTTACCAAGTGAATCTTGGTGAAAGTTTAATTACCATACCAAAGGCACAGATCAAGATTTCATTTCTCGATTTCCTAAAGGGCTGTCTCTTATACACATCTCCGAGCCCACGAGACGTAGAGGAATC
>CAWULW010000160.1:0-2336 GCA_963923615.1 uncultured Holophagaceae bacterium | reverse complement strand
TTCCTCTACGTCTCGTGGGCTCGGAGATGTGTATAAGAGACAGGGAGAATACTTATCTACTTTATAACGAGTCAGGAAATGCCATTATCATTGATCCTGGGATGTACGGCGAGCAAGATCAGCAAGAACTCCTAGCTTTCATCGCAAACAATAAACTCAAGCCGACACTCCTATTAAATACACACTGTCATATTGACCATGTATTGGGGAATAGTTTTGTCCATGAAAAATTTGGCTTGCTTCCGCAGTTTCACGAAGGTGAGGTACCAATTTTAGTAGCGGTTCAGAATTATGCTCCTCAAATGGGCATCCGATATGACATTTCCCCAATTGGGGAAACATTTCTAAATGAGGATGATACCATTCATTTAGATGATGATGAGCTAACGGTCATTCTTGCGCCTGGACATTCCCCTGCACATATTTGCTTATATTCAGCTGATCAAAAATTCTTGATCGGAGGAGATGTTCTATTTCGCAATAGCATTGGCCGTACTGATCTTCCTGGGGGAAATCACCAGCAGCTTTTGGATAGCATAAAAACAAAACTTTATACCTTGCCCGACGACACGATCGTCTATCCGGGGCATGGCCCATCGACTACGATTGGCTTCGAAAAAAATTCTAATCCATTTATCCAAGGATAAAAGTCATGAACCTGCCATTTCTATTTGCAAAAAGATATCTGTTTTCTAAGAAATCAGTTAATGCCATTAATATCATCTCTTCAATTAGTGTGATTGGCGTAATGGTAAGTAGTGCCGCATTAATCATTTTGTTATCATCATTCAATGGAATGGAACAGCTGATACTATCCATGTACAGTAAGTTTGCTCCTGAGCTGAAGATTGAACCCAAGAAAGGCAAACTTTTTGATAGCAAACAGGCTATCTTCAGCGAATTACGAAAAGATTCTAATGTGGTTCATTATACGGAGGTTCTACAAGAGAAGGTATTGTTACAATATTCAAATAGACAATTTATTGCAAATATAAAAGGTGTCGAACCTCAATCGCTAAGTAAGAAGACCGGAGACAGTATCCTCGTAGATGGCCAATACAAACTTACTCATGACTCGACTAACCTCGCAATTCTAGGGGCTAGCGTACAGGCAAATCTGGCGATTCCTATGCAGAACTCTTCGGGACAAATTCAAGTGTATTCACCGAGAAAAGGGGTAAAAAATTCCTCCAATCCTGCTGAAGAGTTCAACATCCGATCCATAACTCCTGTAGGGGTAATGCGCTATCAACAAGATTTTGACAATTTGATAATTACACCGATTTCATTTGCTAAAGAGGTTCTCGGAGAATATGACCGCGTTTCATCGATCGAATTTTACCTAAAAGATGGTATAGATGTCAACTTATTTGGGCAGACATTACAAAAGAAAATAGGACCAGATTATATTGTAAAGAATAGGGAAAAACAAAACCCCACCTTATATAAAAATGTACGTGTTGAACGCTGGGTCGTCTTCTTTATCCTGACCTTAATCAGTGTGATTGCAATCTTTAATATTGTAGGTTCCTTAACCATGCTTGTACTGGACAAACAAAAGGATATGACGATCCTGAAAGGTTTGGGTGGGGCTGATAATCTAATTCAACGTATCTTCTTTTATGAAGGTCTTATGATCGCTATTATCGGTTGTGTATTAGGTCTATTGATAGGCGGCATATTCAACTATATTCAGTCAGTCTATGGAATCATTCGTGTAGAAGATGGAGCGAATACCATTATTGACAGCTACCCTATGGTAAGTAAGTGGAGTGATTACATTTTAGTATTCATAACAGTCATTGGCATCTCTGGTCTAGTTTCCTATTTCTCCGCTAAATTAAGTGTGAGCGAACTCAATAAACTGAAATCGACTGATTAATAACTTGAACTTTTTCGGCTTTGACTTCCTTTTGTAATCTGTTGGATTAAACTGCCCCATGCAAAAGGATTTAACAATGGATTAGCATAACGTTGGTTGATGACTTTATTATTCATGGTATTAAAGCTCTGCGCATTATTAATTGAACGCATTTCATTTCCGTCACGTGGTATTACAGCTGCCATTGCAGACAAGGACTCATACGACAAGGATCTTCTTACTCTAACGATGTTATCTTCAGAAACGTCTAGATTCATAAATGCAATGTTAAACTCTTCTATACTTGCCCAAGGATAGGGCGTTACCATCGGAAGTTCCGTCACTAGATTTTGCATAATGATATTTGCGGTATATTTATCTCCAGAAACCTCAGGAATAGTGACAACTAAAGGATCAAAACCGACAGAGGTAAAACGAATTGTATCGCCTACATGTGCCACAAAAGAGAAATAGC
>CAWULW010000159.1:0-2351 GCA_963923615.1 uncultured Holophagaceae bacterium | reverse complement strand
GAACAATAATCCGCCAGATGGCGAAAATGAAGCTGCTGCGAAAGCTTTCGTTGAAAAAATTGTTCACGAGTCACTTGCGAGCCTGAAGGCTACCGCTGAGAAGAAGTAATCCGTGGAGTAAGCGTGAAGACGCTTATCTGCCTGCTGGGTGTTCTATGGGGCCCTGCGTATGTATACGCAGGGCCTTATGCTTTTGTGACTAACCAAAAGGACAACTCAGTTACGGTAATAGACACCGAGAGTCATTCAACCAAGGCGACATTGAAAGTCGGAAAAGATCCCGCTGGTGTTGCGGTGAGCCAGAATGGTTCAAGAGTCGTTGTTACAAACGTAGGTGATCGGACGGTAAGTCTCATTGATGGCAGAGAGCTTACCACTCTCGATAACATACCTGTTGGTGAAGGGCCGCTTGGGATTGCCATCTCTGGGGATGGGGGGTTGGCTTTCGTCGCGGATTTCTACGAGCACTTTATATCGGTTGTGGATCTCTCTGAGCGCCGGGTCATTAAGCGAATACCAGTTGGACGTTATCCTGCCGGTCTTGCTGTAGATAGCAAGGCTAATAATTTATACGTGGCCAACAGAGAAGATGACTCAATTTCGATCATCAAGCTAAAGGACGATTATCCACAACGAGTGATCAAGGTGGGTGTACATCCTTTCGGTGTCCTGCTGGATGAGTCTAAAAATCGACTCTATGTAGCCAATGTAGGGAGTAATTCCGTCAGTGTTATTGATGTATCCATAGAAACTAAAGTTGGGGAAGTGGGCGTCGGCGATAGGCCATATGCACTTGCTTTGGCCTTGGGCGGGTCCCGCCTCTTCGTTACAAATCAATATGATGACTCTGTATCCGTGGTCAATACGGACGAACTCAAGCAGATTAAAACGATACCTGTAGGTTCCTATCCTGAGGGGATTTCATCGCTACCAGGCGGTCGGGTTTTATATGTTGCAAACTGGTTCAGTAATACAGTGTCGGTAATTGATGCCGAGGCATTATTGATTCAAAAAACATTGCTAGCAGGTAACGGAAGCAGGGCTTTTGGGAAGTTCATTCAGGATGCTCAATACTAGAGTCTAGCTCCATCAATATCGGCCTGAGGTAAATTGCCCTCCAGCCATCCATTTTTGTTGATTTCATTCCTTTTGCGATGAGATTAATCTGGTCTTTCTTGGTTGCGAGTAGGCTTGGTCGGATCTCGAGCTCTGCAGATTTCTTTTCAATCAAAACACTGAGTTCTTTAAGACGCTTTTGTTGAAAGTCGTCTAAATGTGTATATGAAATCTCTTCATTTTGGGGGTAAATGTTATTCTGTTGAGCAAGTTCGAGGCACTCTATCAGTTCTGCTTGCAGGCTTTGAATGCGCTCCCTTTTTATAACCTGAATGACTTTTTCTTTGTGAAAACCACTTTCACAAATCCGAGCTAATTCACATGCTGCTTCATCCCGAATAACCCAATTTCTAGGGATGTTTTTATCTGCCGCTTTTTCTTCGCGCCATTTTGCAATTGAATAGAGAGTACGACTGGCTCGTGGTGTTAGTCTGCTAGTGCCTTTGATTCGTTGCCAAGCCAGGTTGGGGTTGAATTGATATAGAGCGGGATCACAGAGTTTCCCTGAATCTTCAATGACCCAATCCAAGCGGTTAAGTTGAAGCAACTTCTCAGATAACAGTGCATACAGGGTACCTAGATGATGCACATCATCCAGTGCATAAGCTAATTGTTCAGTGCTGAGCGGTCGTTGACTCCAATTGGTACGAGTTTCTCCCTTGGATAATTTAATTCCGAGGAGATGCTCAACGAGGGAAGCATATCCAATTTGGTCAGCTAACCCGATGGCGGAGGCAGCAATTTGGGTATCGAAGAGTGGGACGGGTATCGATTGCCATAGTCCGTGAAAAATCTCTAGGTCTTGACGGGCAGCATGGAAAATCTTAACAACACTGGGGCTATATAAAATGCGACGCAGCGGTTCCATGCTTGGGAGCTTTAGGGGGTCAATTGAAGCTATTGAAGTTGGGGAAGCAATTTGGAGAAGGCAGAACTTTGGGAAATAGGTTTTCTCTCTGAGGAACTCGGTATCAATTGCTAGCCAAGGAGCAGAAGCAATCTCGAGACAAAAGGATTCGAGTTCGTCCGGGTGTTCTATAAGACGCATTTAGAGGTTGGTAGGGTTATGTATTGGGCGTTTGTGGAAGGTAAGTTTATTACAAGCGTTAAAGTGTTTTTTGGTCTTATTTTTAGGGCGGATGTCCGGTTGACATCGGGCCATAAAATGAACATAATTCGAAGTTCCACAGCGCGCCCGTAGCTCAGTTGGATAGAGTACCTGGCTACGAACTAGG
>CAWULW010000158.1:0-2374 GCA_963923615.1 uncultured Holophagaceae bacterium | reverse complement strand
GGCACCAAGCGTCCGAAAGCCGGCGCTGCAGCCAAGAGTTAAGGGAGCACATTTTTATGGCGCGTCGTTCCTCTCCTCCTAAAAGAGAAATCCTTCCTGATCCGGTTTATCAATCTTTAGTGGTCAGCAAATTCGTCAATATTTTGATGGAGCGCGGCAAAAAACAAGTCGCAGAAAATATCCTCTACGGCGCCTTAGAAATTGTGGGTAAAAAATCAGGCAAAGAACCCTTGGATGCGTTTCAAACAGCCCTCAACAATATCAAACCAAGCGTCGAAGTGAAAAGTCGCCGCGTCGGCGGTGCCACCTATCAGGTGCCCGTGGAAGTCCCTCAGGGTCGTCGTCAATCGTTAGCTATGCGTTGGTTAAAAACCTATTCAGCCGAACGAGGTGAACGAACCATGAAAGATAAGTTAGCTGCTGAAATCTTAGATGCTCTGAACGCTCGTGGAGCTTCAGTGAAGAAGAAAGACGATGTCCATAAGATGGCAGAAGCTAACAAAGCCTTTGCTCACTTCCGTTGGTAATTTTTTTCTTCTCTTTACCTTAAGGAGTTTCTCTTGGCCCGCACTGCACCGCTCGAACATTATCGAAATATAGGCATTATGGCTCACATCGACGCCGGTAAAACGACGACGACGGAGCGAATTTTGTATTACACCGGAAAAATTCATAAGATAGGTGAAGTGCATGACGGATCGGCTACCACCGACTGGATGGTTCAAGAGCAAGAGAGAGGCATCACGATTACCTCGGCAGCTATCACGGCTTCGTGGACCCCGCAAACAGGAGCCATGACCGGTACCGAACACCGCATCAATATTATTGATACGCCTGGCCACGTGGATTTCACTGCAGAAGTTGAACGCAGTCTTCGCGTTCTCGACGGCGCTGTCTTTGTGCTCTGTGCCGTAGGAGGCGTTCAGCCTCAATCTGAAACTGTCTGGAGACAGGCCAATAAATATGGCGTACCTCGCATTGCTTTTGTAAATAAGATGGATCGGATTGGAGCTGATTTCAATCGATGTGTGGAAATGATGAAGACACGCTTGAAAGCAAAACCTTGTCCGATTCAAATTCCCATTGGGGCCTCCGATACCTTTAAAGGAGTCATTGATCTCGTTCTCATGAAAGCTCTCACTTTTGATGAAGGCGATAAGGGCTTCAAAGTTATTTATGGTGATATCCCCGCTGATCTTTTAGAGGAAGCTAAAGAATGGCGCTCTAAGATGATTGAGATGGTGGCCGAAACATCCGATGAATTGATGGAGAAATATCTGGGGGGTCAAGACCTCAGTGAAAACGAGATACGTGAAGGCATTCGAAAAGGATGTGTCACCCTTGCATTCACTCCAATGACCTGTGGATCTGCTTTCAAAAACAAAGGCGTGCAACCCATGCTAGATGCCGTGGTCAATTACATGCCCTCTCCGCTCGATGTTCCTGCGATCAAAGGTCTCACTGAAGATGGAGAACCTCAAGAGCGTCCGGCTGATGACAATGCACCTTTCAGCGCTCTCGTCTTTAAAATCGCCGTTGATCCTTTTGTGGGTAGCCTTTCATTTATTCGAGTCTATAGCGGTGTCTTGACATCAGGATCGAGTGTTTATAATCCCAATAAACGACGCAACGAACGTATCGGACGTTTACTTCAAATGCATGCGAACAAACGTGAAGATATTCAGGAAGTTCGTACGGGCGATATCGGGGCGGTGGTCGGTCTGAAAGACATGCTTACGGGCGATACGATTTGTGATGAAAATCACCCCGTGGTTTTAGAGTCAATGAATTTCCCCGACCCAGTTATTCAGGTTGCCATTGAGCCTAAGACTAAGGCCGATCAAGAAAAGATGGGCGTAGCTTTATCTCGGTTAGCACAGGAAGATCCCACTTTCAAAGTCAAGTCAGATCCTGAAACAGGTCAAACCATCATTGCGGGTATGGGTGAACTCCATCTTGAAATTATTGTTGATCGTATGATGCGAGAGTTCAAAGTCGATGCGAATGTTGGAAAGCCGCAAGTGGCTTACCGAGAAACCATTCGTAAACGCGTCGAATCGGAAGGTAAATTTGTTCGTCAATCCGGTGGTCGAGGACAATATGGACACGTCCGTCTCATTATTGAACCAAATGAGCCTGGTAAGGGTTATGAGTTCATCAATGAAATTAAGGGAGGCGTGGTTCCGAAAGAATATATTAAACCCACCGATCAAGGTATTCGTGAGGCCTGTGAAAGCGGCGTCCTAGCGGGATTCCCGGTAGTCGATGTCAAAATCACGCTGTATGACGGAAGCTACCACGATGTGGATAGTAGCGAAATGGCCTTTAAGATCGCTGGATCTATGGGATTCAAATCGGGATGTGAAAAGGCCAC
>CAWULW010000157.1:0-2378 GCA_963923615.1 uncultured Holophagaceae bacterium | reverse complement strand
CCCCGGTAGATTTTCAAGCAATCAGTTACTACTCAGCACCCAAGGTCAAGGAATCCCCCAAAAGTTTAGAGGAGGTGGACCCAAAACTCCTTGAAACCTACAACAAGCTTGGAATCCCGCTTTATGAGCAGGAACGACTTGCAGGAGTTGCGATAGATGCGGTTTTTGACAGCGTTTCCGTAGCCACGACCTTTAAAGACAAACTAGCTGCAGCCGGGGTCATCTTCTGCTCAATGTCAGAAGCCATACAAACATACCCTGATCTCGTGCAGAAATACCTTGGTTCTGTCGTTGGGATTAACGACAATTTTTATGCCGCCCTAAATTCTGCCGTGTTTTCCGATGGCTCTTTTGTGTACATCCCCAAAGGGGTCAGATGCCCAATGGAGCTGTCTACCTACTTTAGAATTAATGCTGCCAAAACGGGGCAATTTGAAAGGACTTTGATCATCGCAGACGAACAAAGCCACGTCAGCTACTTAGAAGGCTGCACCGCACCGATGCGAGATGAAAATCAGCTACACGCAGCCGTGGTTGAATTAATCGCTCTGGAGGATGCCCAGATCAAATACTCTACCGTGCAAAATTGGTATCCGGGCGATGAGGAGGGTAAGGGGGGCATCTACAACTTTGTAACAAAAAGAGGAGACTGCCGAGGCAATCGATCTAAGATCTCCTGGACACAAGTGGAGACTGGTTCAGCAATTACTTGGAAATACCCGAGTTGTATTCTAAGGGGCGATGACTCTATCGGTGAGTTCTATTCCGTTGCGGTAACCAACCACTACCAACAAGCAGATACCGGAACCAAGATGATTCATATGGGTAAAAATACCCGAAGCACCATCATTTCGAAGGGAATTTCCGCAGGCCAGGCTCAGAACACGTACAGGGGGCAAGTCAAAATCCTTAAAGGCGCAAAAAACGCTCGAAACTATACCCAGTGCGACTCACTGCTGATAGGAGATCGCAGTGGAGCACATACTTTTCCTTACATAGAGGTAAGGCAGCCCAGCGCAAAACTTGAACATGAGGCGACCACCTCAAAAATCAGTGATGACCAACTTTTCTTCTGTCAGCAAAGGGGCATATCAGCTGAGGACGCAGTCTCAATGATCGTAAACGGCTTCTGCAAGCAGGTCTTTCGTGAACTCCCCATGGAATTCGCAGTAGAGGCCCAGGCACTTCTTGGAATCAGCCTTGAAGGTAGTGTGGGCTAAATTATCAACACAGTATTTTTACGCTTATGAACATGCTCAGCATCAAAGATCTTCACGCGAGAGTCGAGGACAAGACTATTCTGAAGGGCATATCCCTTGAAGTGGGGCCCGGGGAAGTTCATGCCATCATGGGACCCAATGGGTCAGGAAAGAGCACGCTTTCCAATGTTTTGGCGGGAAGGCCCGGTTACGAAATAACCGAAGGCGAAGCCTATCTTCAGGGCCAAAATATCTTGGAACTGAGCCCAGAGGAGAGGGCAAGACGAGGGCTGTTCCTCGCATTCCAATACCCTGTTGAGGTTCCTGGGGTTAGCAACATTTACCTTTTAAAAGCTGCGCTGAATTCCATCCGTAAACATCGTGGAGAGGGTGAAGTAGATGCTATGGACTTTCTTCAGTTAGCCAAGAAAAAAATTAAGGCCCTCGACCTGGACGAACAATTTCTCTACAGAGGCGTTAATGAAGGATTTTCAGGGGGGGAAAAAAAACGTAACGAGATTCTTCAGATGGCTATCCTCGAACCCACCCTTTGCATTCTTGACGAAACCGACTCCGGCCTAGATATCGACGCACTAAAAACTGTCGCAGACGGGGTCAATGCACTTAGGGCCCCCGAACGATCGTTCATCATGGTGACGCACTATCAGCGACTTCTCGACTACATCAAGCCTGATTTTGTTCACGTCCTTGCAGAGGGCCGCATAGTGAAATCTGGCGGTCCAGAGTTGGCCCTAGAGCTCGAAGAAAAAGGATACGCCTGGCTAGGACAATAAGAGATATGAACATTCTTGATTGCTACTCCAATCTGTCTTCGACTATCAGACCCATCCCTTCAAACGGCCGTCTTGGGGAATTACAACAGGCTGCTATTCAGCACCTGCTTTCATGCGGTTTTCCAACCCAAAAGCATGAGGAGTGGCGTTATACCGATCTGTCGCCTCTTTCAGAGCAACCCTTTTTGGCAGCGGAGTCAGCATCACTCACAGATAGCGATCTAACCCTAATTAGATCCAAACGCCTAGAATCCGCCGTTAATTTTGTTTTCATTAATGGCTTTTTTGATTCAGGCTTATCTGACGAAGCCCCAGTTGAACTCGAGATGCTTTCGATTGCCTCCGCAATCGAGAATGCTCCGGAACGTATTGACACCTACCTAGA
>CAWULW010000156.1:0-2395 GCA_963923615.1 uncultured Holophagaceae bacterium | reverse complement strand
AAACTACGCTTTGAGTCGGAAGACGACAACGGCAAAACAAAAAAGATTAGAGAACAGTACCTGGTGCAGGCATCTTCGGTTGGAGAAGCTGAACAGAAATTAATGGAGAGATTTGGTCAAGGAATTTCGCCTTGTCAATTAGAGGCGGTGCAGGAGTCAAAGATCTTGGGTCTTATCGACTAATCTTATTAATTCGACCTAACACTAAAAGGAGTCCAATGGGCTCCTTTTTTATTTAAAATAGATTGGAAATTTATCAGAGAGATCCTTAAGCACGGTCTCATCAGATTTGCCCTCTTGAACTAGAGAGCTTGCTCGATCGAACATTTGAATGCTCGTTGAATTACCTATGATTGCATCAATTTTTCGATTGACAACTGATGCTGCACCGTTCGCTATGAAAAGCTTGGCTAGATCAATTGGCTCCGGTATAAAGTACTTGTTAAAACTCATATTCATATTATACTCTACTAAACAAAAAAAGGTTAGCTTTTTAGGGCTAACCTTTAGTATCGTGGGGAAAACGTATGGAAGGAGTAGGGTTCACCTTCAATTTGATGCTAAGCTGCGTGTTTAAGCGACAACCATCATACCCTCCTGTCGGAGGCGACTCAAAGCAAGTTGGATCCGCTTGAATCACTATCGTGTAACCACAACAGTATGAGTGCTTTATCCCACCTAGCGAAGGATTATTCAGCCACTTGACGGGAATATTTTATACCCGTATGCCGATCGCAAAATACCATAATATGTATAATCAAAACCATAGACTCCAGTGGTTAGCTGGTTCAAGTCGACCGTTTGGTCCGTCGGTTTCATCCGACTCTTGCGGAGCATCCTCCTAATCTATGCCATTACCTGTTTTGCAAGCAAGTTGTTCTGGCACATACTCAGCTGAAGCTCATGACTTCTTCAACTGTTTCCCCTCGTAATTTAAAGAACTTATGTTAGTATTATACCGCTAATTCCGATTTTGGTTTTAGCTGGAGTGAATTTTTTTCTAAAAAATTTTTAAAATCCGTGTATTGATGATTTATGTAGCACTTAGTTGATTGATTATGAACCTTTACGTAAGTTGAGCCGGTCTCGGTAAGAAAAAAACCGATTATTTTAAAGTCAGCTCGACCGTCCGTCAAGATCTGATTCTCCAACTGTATTGCATCCCTCATTGTTTTTTATAACGCCAACGAAAGAAGATAGAGAGACCAAAGAAAAATACCGCTATACAGTACAACACGACATTCGCTCGCCACAAAGTCCCAGTTACTTGGATTAGCCAGTACTGAACTATGTCGAACCCGAATGGATTGAAAAATAGAGCAACCATCATGCTCCAAGTCGCTAGATTGCCCAATAGCGTTTTTCTCCAAGTTTCTACTATCACCGTCCATATAATTTTGTTTTTTCATGAATCTTAAAAAATAAGAGTCAAGGAAATACTATTTCATTTCAAGGATTATTTATCCGATTACCACTTTGCTTCTTGGCCAATGTCCGGTAAGGCACAGTGAAATCCCTGTAGTCTGGTCTTTGCTTCCAAGAAACAGCCGCAAACCTTACACTGCACAAAGGTTGAGTTAAAGTGCTCGCAGCCTCGGCATATCTCCATTCTACGGTTTTTTTCAATTTCACTGACGAATACCTTGTTTAAAATTCTGGATAAAACGGTCGGCTGTTGGGTCGTTGAAGTTGGATTACAACCGCAATCTGTTGTCGTTTGATTGGTTTCTGACATTTACACTAGCGTATTTTCAAAAGCTCTTTTATCATCGAATTCAAGGTAGTTTTCGAGTAGGCTAGCTGAGGTTTGACGATACTTAAGAACCGCCAAATCCTTGGCCTTTGCCTCGACCTCGATGTCAAAAGATAAGCCATAATTATTTATACGTTCGTAGACGTAGTCGGCATGGGAACGGGCAATAACTGTTGGATCCTCAAAGGTTTTTCGACAGCTTGAATAGTGAGTAAGCGGAGTGTAGCCGTGCCAAGTGGTTGAGGCAAGGCGTAACGCAGCCTCCTCGCTAAGATCGCCGGTGTTGAAGCGATGATGATGAAAATCGAAAGTGATTGGAGTACCGATTTTAGAATAGACTAAAGAGTACAGATCGGCAACTGAATACTGGGCAGCCTTGTCGTCGTTTTCAACAACTAGCCTGGACTTGGTACTCAGCTTGAGTAGATGAAAATTTTCGCAGAAACGAGCAGCGGCCGTCTCACGATCGCCATAGGCACCGCCTAGATGAATATTGATTGGAAATTGATAGGTAATAGGTAGACCCATTAAGGTCATAATCTCGGCATGCTGGTTAAGGTCCTTGACGGTTTTGCGAACAACGTTTGGATTGGGAGAACACAGAACATCGAACTGGCCCGGGTGCATTGAGATACGCATGTT
>CAWULW010000155.1:0-2456 GCA_963923615.1 uncultured Holophagaceae bacterium | reverse complement strand
GGATTTCACTTAATATGTCTAAGTATCGTTTTTTCATGGTCTTAGCCTTTTTTTGGCTAAGTATGTCCCCCCATCTCTTGTCCCAGGGATTCTTGCCCCTTGGTGAGATTCAGCCCGGGATGAAGGGGCAAGGTAAAACAGTCTTTTTGGGTTCACGGATCGATAAATTTGATTTTGAAGTGTTAGGGATTCAAAAAAACACCTCCCCAGGGCGATCGACAATTTTAGTCAAACTCCTTGGCTCAGATATGAAAGAGAGAGGCGTATTTGCAGGAATGAGCGGTAGCCCCTGTTACATCAACGGTAAATTAATTGGCGCACTCAGTTCTGGATTTGCCTTTTCCAAAGAGCCTATTGCCGGAATCACCCCTATCCAATATATGCTAGATCAACTCCTCGAAATTCCCGACCAACCTTCACAAAATACCCCGCTTATTCTTCCCAAAATCGACCCTCCCAAAGTCTTGAAATCGGCGCTCACTGGATTGATGATTCCTTTGTCTGAAATATGGCCCGAGCATAATCAAACTTCCTCAAGTCCCGTTTTTATGGGTACAGCCCTGTCCCCCGAGGCACAGTCTTTTTGGCAAGGGTCCGGAGTTCAATTTCTGAACACAGGATCGGCCCAAATGGCCGAAGGCCAAGAATCCTCGAGTCCCATCGAACCCGGAGGAACCGTAGTCGCAAGTCTAGTAGAGGGTGATCTCGAAGTTTCTTCCGCGGGAACTATCACCTACATTCAAGGTAAGCGTTTACTAATGTTTGGGCATCCCCTGTTTAACCTAGGTTCACTCCAGGTGCCTATGCGCACGGGATCGGTTTTGGGAGTCGTATCGAACTTGAATTCGTCCTTTAAACTAACTGCGCCAGGAAAGGCCATTGGATCCGTTCGACTCGATCGACATTCCGGTGTAAGTGGAGTGTTAGGCGCCGACTCCAAAATGATTCCGCTCAGACTGGGTATTAATCTTGCAGGTAAGAAAAATCTAAATTTAAGCTTCAATATGATTGACCACCCTATCTTAACTCCCTATTTTGCTGCCACTATCTTGTCTCAGTCCTTAGAATCGAACATTCGGGGCCTTGGAGTGCAAAGCTTAAGTCTTCAGGGAAATATTAAGCTTACCGGTTATCCCCCAATTCAAATTGAAAGTTTTGTTGCTGATTTGAATTCCCAACGACTTTCAAGTTATTTAGGTGCTATTTTGCAATCGATCTGTTTTAACCCTTTTGAAAAAGCTCAATTTGAAGGAATCTCGCTAACGGTCAAAGCAGAAGAGCGACTCGATCTTAGTGCGGTAGTGGGTGCTCGTATCCTGACCTCCCGAGCCCAAAGAGGCTCAGCGCTTCCGGTAACACTCGTCGTTCAGAATATTCAAGGTCTGCGAGAGTCGTATAACTTCACGATTCCTATCCCCTCATCAGCCCAAAAAGGTAAAACTTATTTGCTAGTGGGTGATGGCTTATCCATTATGTCGGCTGACCCAGATCAATCATCAGTTCAATTAAGTAGCCTTGGTGATATTGTTCAGGTGCTCAATAGTTCCTTGAAAAACAATCAAGCCTATGGCCTTCTCGTACAGTCGTCTAAGGGCGCAGGTCTCCGAGGCGACCGTATCGAAGGTGTCCCCCCTTCGATTGCGAGCCTTGTAGGTCCCGAAGACGGGTCTAAAGACACCTCACTAAAGAGAAAAATCATTGGAAGGGCACTGATCCCTCTGGAGAGAGAAGTGCAGGGCCTCGTTACGCTCGAAATCGAGGTTGAATAATGGGAAGATCGCTGGTCCAAATAGTAAAAATTGTTATCTGTTGCTTCGGGACAGCCCTACTATCCGGACAACAGGTAACCCAAAACTTCAATTCCTTCAATGATTGGCAGACGGCGGAATTTAAAGGGCTTCAGGTCAATGCGCAAGGTGTTCTCAGTTTGGCACCAACCTCTCGTCGGATCATTCAAGTGCCCGAAGGTATTATTTGGTCCTATCTTCCTGATGGGAGGGGCGGCGGTTATATTTCAGCTGGTAATGAAGGAAGAATTTTTCGTTTTACGGACGGTCAGTTAAAGCCATTTGCGCAAATGAAGGGCGGGATAGTTTTCGCGATGGCGAGGCTCGGAGAGGATCTTATTGTGGCTCCGAGTGGTCAAGGGAGGCTAGTCCGTATCAATTCGCGCGGAGAGAATTCAACCTTTGCCCCTATTGATGCTCGAATCATTTGGCACTTGGAAACCGAAGGTCGAGAAATTCTAGCGCTCGGAGGAGGTGAGCGAGGCGCAGTCCTCATATCAGCTCGCGAGGGTTCAAGTCGTAAACTCACCGAAATGGCCGAAGAAATTGCGTTCACGGCATTTGCGCGTGATACTCGTGGCGCCTACCTCCTGGGTACTCATGGTAACGGGCTAGTGGTGAAGTACAATCGCTCCCTTGATCGCTTAGAACTGTCTCTTATACACATCT
>CAWULW010000154.1:0-2464 GCA_963923615.1 uncultured Holophagaceae bacterium | reverse complement strand
GCATAATCGGTGGTTCCCCCTCCCGGAGGCGTCTTCCAACTAATGAGCCCTGGAAAACGTAGGCTGCGGACATCAACGCCATGATGACGGTGATACCACGCGCACCATCCTTCTCCGGCTACTTTAGAAATGCCATAGACCGAAGTAGGATCCATCACGCATTGCTGTGGAGCGGGTTGGGGAGCCGAGGGTCCAAAGGCCGCCATGGAACTTGGCCAAAAAACTTTGAGCCTCTTCTCTCTGGCGATCTCTAGGACGTTGAGAAGGCTTTTAAGGTTAAGCTCCCAGGCCCATTGAGGATTTTGTTCGGCCTTGGCCGAAAGCGCAGCTGCTAAATGATAGATATCTTGGATATCGTGTTTCTCGATGATCGCCTTGAGTTTTTGAAAATCGAGAACATCTAAACTTTCATGGATCAGGGATGTCTTGGGGCCTTGTGATTTAAGGTCTGCGGTCACTACTTGCGACGGACCCCAACGATGAATCAGAGCGTCGGTCAGCTCTGTTCCAATTTGCCCTAGAGCACCAATGACAAGGATTTTTCTAAAAGACATAGATGATTAGGATATAACACCTAGTTCACGGCCTGCTTGCCCAAAGGCTTCAATGGCGTTATTTAAGTCTTCTTGGCTGTGGCTAGCACTCATCTGTACTCGAATTCGGGCTTGACCTTGGGGAACTACGGGGAAGAAAAACCCAATCACATAAATCCCTAATTCTAGTAGACGAGAGGCGAGGGCTTGAGCTTTTACCGCGTCATACACCATGATGGGAACAATAGGATGTTCCCCAGGTTTGATCTCAAACCCCTGTTCTTGGATGGCTCGGCGAAAAAAACGAGTATTGGCCATCAAGCGATCCCGAAGTTCAGTGGAACCTTGGATGATTTCGAGAACCTTGAGAGATGCCCCCACGATGCTCGGGGCCAGCGTATTGGAAAACAGATAGGGTCTGGATCGTTGACGTAGCAGTTGAATCACTTCAGACCGTCCACTAGTAAATCCACCCGAAGCTCCTCCCATCGCTTTTCCTAAGGTACCGGTGATGATATCTACCTGGCCTAGAACACCCCTCAACTCATGTGTGCCTCGACCGGTATCACCTAGAAATCCAGTGGCATGACACTCATCAATGCCTAACAAGGCATCAAACTCATTACAGATGTTCCGGAGGACATCGAGTTGAGCAATGGTACCGTCCATGGAAAATACGCCATCTGTAAAGACCAAAACAAAGCGAGCACCGTTTCGTCGAGCTTCCTCGCAACACCGACGTGCATCAGCCATATCATTATGGCGATAGCGATAGCGCTTGGCCTTACTGAGGCGGATCCCGTCGATAATCGACGCATGGTTGAATTCGTCGCTCACAATAGCATCCATGTCTCCCATCAGGGGTTCAAAGAGACCCCCATTGGCATCAAAGGCCGCCGCGTACAGAATCGAATCCTCGGTTCCCAGAAACTTAGCTAATTTTTCCTCTAGTCTTTTATGAAGATCTTGAGTGCCGCAGATAAAACGAACGGAACTGAGACCAAATCCATGACTTGCTAGGGCTTCTTGGGCCGCAGTGATGACCTCGGGATGGGCTGAAAGACCAAGATAATTATTGGCACAAAAATTTAGTACCCTCCGGGGTCCCGAGGGAGTTTCGACATCAATCTGAGCTCGTTGGGGAGAGGTGATAATGCGTTCTTTTTTTAAGAGCCCCGACGACTCTAGATTCTTTAATTCGTTTTGAACATGAGTATAAAAAGAACTCCCCCCAGCCATACTTAATCTAGAGGAAGTTGACCAGGTTTATTCCGGAGAATGGCGGGAATCTCTAAATCCAAATTCCCGTGAACTTCCCCACTCGATGTAGGAGCGAGGGTTGGGAAGGGGTCCAAACGCCGAGGTGTCCGGGTAGATTGAGTGGGCTCGGCACCGGTTCGATCCTGACTGCTTTGGGTGTGTCCGTAGACAGGACCGGAATCAGGAATCACTTGAGTAATGGGCGCCGTGGGGGGCATCGGAACAAACGGTAGAGTATTAGATGAGGTGGGAGGAACCACCCGAGACGTTACCAGCGGATTGGCATGAGGGGACCCAAATACAGGCAAATGACGTGTGGTTCGACCATCAAAGACAGGGACTTCTTGAGCTTCGTCAAAGCCACTTGCCAAAATGGTGATGTGGACTTCGTCATTAAAATGAAGAGCCTCCACTTGGCAAAGTTTAACTTCGGATTGCCCTGCGTAATGTTCTTGGAGATACGTCATGGCCTGCTCAACTTTAGAGAACTGATGATGATTCCAATTTGCCATCATACTCACAATGACTTTTCGGGCTGATCCATTTTGAGCCCGTTCCAAGAGAGGGCATGCTAGCGCTTCTTGAAGAGCGTCGAGAATACCGTTCTCGCCACTTCCCGCTCCGGTCCCAATCAATGCTTCGCCGCCATTGCGGAACACATTTTCTACATC
>CAWULW010000153.1:0-2466 GCA_963923615.1 uncultured Holophagaceae bacterium | reverse complement strand
AGACCTCTTTGGGAGCCCGATGAGGCACGCTATGCTGAGATCGCTAGAGAAATGGTGGCCTCTGGGGATTGGTTGACTCCGCGTTTGAACGGAGTTTTATATTTTGAAAAACCCCCTCTTCAGTATTGGATCTCAGGTCTTTCTATTCAGTTTTTTGGCCCCAATGATTGGGCGCCTAAACTTCCTTTGGTAATAGCTATCGGCCTTTGTATTTGGTCAAGTCGAAAAATAACTCAATTGATCAATCCTTCCTCTACAGGTTGGCCTACTCTCGCGCTCTTTAGTTCGCTGATGGGTTTTACCATGAGCCAAATTTTAACTCTAGATGCATTATTTACATCTTTTTTGATGATGGCCATCGCCTTTTTCCTCGAATCTGAAGTTGAAACGAAACCAAGATCAAAAATTTCTTTGATAGCAGTTTGGATTTTCCTTGCCTTTAGTTTTTTGACAAAGGGTCCGGTGGCCTTGGTCCTATTCGGAGGATTCCTCTTTACCACCGGTTTGATTTATCTGGGCATCGTGCGCTCATTTCAGATGCTCAGGCTGGCTTTGCAGTGGGAGGGCATACTCCTCTTCATTGCTTTGACCATACCTTGGTTTTGGAAAATTAATCAGATGCATCCTGGACATTCCTATTTCTTTTTTATTTATGAAAATTTTATTCGTTACACTACACACGAGCATGCCCGCCAAGGAAGCAATATATGGATCCTCGATAAAGTTTATTTTCTTCTTTTCCTCTTTATTGGACTTATCCCATGGACACGCTTCACTCTTTCAGGTTTATGGGAAATGAAATCTATTCTGTTTACACGTAAGCCCGTCCTTGCGGATCAGCGGGATCATCTGAGGCGCCTTCTCTTTATATTTGCGATATGGGTTCTCGTTTTTTTCTCAATGAGTGGCTCTAAATTACCCACTTACATCTATCCAATGCTCCTCCCTCTTTTGCTCTTAGTGACCACTCATGAATCAGATGATTCTGTGCCGACAAAGCAAAGATACCTAGGCTTCGAACTAATCCTTATTGGTTCGCTTTTAATCGGTTATCTTGTTTTAAAATTCTCACACGTACCAGTCTTTTCTCTGGTCTTCATATTGCTTTCCTCATTTTTAATTGTTGGCGTTTTCCTGCGTTCTGGATACCGACCAACATCAAAGGTCGTAGCAGTTGTATTAATGTTACCGATGGTTGGACTTTTACTGTCAATCCACGTTCTATCCGACTATATCGCACCTCAATCGGTTAAAAAATGGGTCATACAATCCCCCCCTAATACCCAATGGATATCTTTTGGAACTTATTTCCAAGGAATTACCTATTACTCACAGAAACCATGTCGTGTAGTGGCTGGAACAGGCGAGTTGCGTTTTGGTAAATCCCAATTGCCTGAAGATAAAGCAGCACTCCAATTTTATGAAAATCCAACTCAAATATCCCAAGCTCTTAAAGATACACAGCGTCTTTACCCTGAAGCCCCGATTCGGATGATTGCGAAATCTAAAATATGGAAATTACTGCCCCAATCATTTCAGGATCATTGGGTCATTATTGATCAAAGTCAGGATCTTAATTTACTTCTAAAGCCCAATGATTTATCCAAACCCATGTATTCGTCGAATTAACTAGGTTGTATGAATATAGTTAACCAAAATCAATCATTTGATCCCAATCGATTCAGGTATCTGAATTCTTTGATTCATATTTATGTTGTTATCCTCATGGTTTCCAATCTAGTTGGACAAAAGATCACCAACTTTGGTTCTTTCCATTGGATGGGACACACTTTTGATATTCAATTTAGTGGAGCCCAACTCCTTTTCCCTATCACCTACATCTTTGGGGACATCTTTACAGAAGTATATGGATACGGAGCCTCGCGAAGAGCTATTTGGATTGCTTTCTTTGCTTCGGCCCTTATGGCTGCGATGTGTGCCTTTATGGTGTGGCTACCTTATGATCCTGCATGGAAAAATCAAACCGCTTTTGAGGCAGTTTTGGGCCAAGTTCCGCGTATGGTTATTTTTAGCCTAGTAGCTTTCTGGGCCGGGGAATTTGTCAACTCCTACGTCCTTGCGAAAATGAAGATCCTGACCAAAGGTCAAATGCTGTGGACTCGTACAATGGGGAGTACAATAGCGGGGCAGATGGTGGACTCATTAATCATTAATTTTGGTTTCCATGCGGGTCAATTGCCGGTTCCCATTATTTTAAATTTAATAGTATCGGGCTATCTCGCCAAAGTTCTCTATGAATTCCTTATGACGCCGCTTACATATCTCACAGTTAACTACCTTAAAAAGGTCGAGGAAGTGGATATCTTTGACCATGGAACTAATTTCAGTCCATTCCCATTGGGGCATAAAGATGAACGCTCCTAGAGGGATCCCTGGAGAGGCTTTTGGCCGGTGGCTAAAGTCATATCGTTGGCCAATCTTCTTTGCATTGTTATATGCCATTCT
>CAWULW010000152.1:0-2501 GCA_963923615.1 uncultured Holophagaceae bacterium | reverse complement strand
GGTAATCCCCCAGGGAACGCCAATTTCTCCGAGAGAGTACCCGAGTGGTTCTTAAAAAATAGAGAGCCTAAATTTGTTGTACTTTCCTCCTTTGGTAAGTCGAGTCTTATGAAACTAGCTCTTAGCTTAGTTATCGCAGCCTTTCCCCTTATAAGTGGCTGCACAACTATCATGTCCGTTTCGGTTTCGGAGATTCATCCTAATAATCAAACCATTATTTCTGCGGATGATTTTGGAACGGGAATTTTTAGGCTTACAACCCCGGACCTTCACGTCATGGATAAGCTGCGCAGGCAGTGCCCCGAAGGAATGGTGAGCGGCGTAGAAACCCATTTAACGGTAACTGATATCCTTCTTATCGTGCAGCAATGGCGACTTCATGCTGATGCCTACTGCTCAAAAAAGCAGAATTGAATGCCGATCGTTAGCGAATTCTTCGGCATCAAGATCTATATGTCCTGTGACTAGCATTTTCCCCAGCACTTTCATGCAGAGTATGGGAAAGCAAAAGCCTTGGTTTCTATTCAAGAGGCGGCATTGATAAAGGGCGCCCTGCCAACTAAACAATTAAAATTGATACTTGCTTGGTGCGAAATCCATCGGGATGCCCTAGTGACGAACTGGAAAAATATGCCTAGGAGCACGGTAAAATCTCTAAGATTGAGCCGCTTCGCCGAGGTGCACATGCCTCACGCTGTTGTACAAGTAAAGTCCACGAAAGATTTTAAGGTTTACGTCTATTTTGATGACGGGAAGATCAAGCTTTTCGATGTTAGCCCCCATCTTGGAAAAGGTGTTTTTCAGAAAATCTCGGATGTGGATTCCTTCATGGAGAAGTGCACTGTGATCAACCACACCCTTGCTTGGGACATTGGCGGTAACTTCGATCCACATACGTGCCTGGATATCGATCCCGAGACTATTTATTCCACAGGTGTTGATGTGGAAGATCCAATGAAGGATGAGGTCGCATAGAGAGCAGTATGGTGATTCCACACCAAGTTTTCACAAAATCAACTTTGATTATAGGTGGTTTTAGTAAGGGTGTGGTTTTTGTGAGGAATGTACTCCCCCGTGACCGCGGGGAACGCTAGCGCGAAGTGCTTGGGGGTTCGAGCCAGCGTTTGAATGTTCAGGTTAGCTCCTGGAACCTGGGTAGATGATTCTGCCCAAATGATTTCATATCAATCATCCAATATTCACTGATTGTTCCATCAAACCACTCTCATTGATGTTCTGCCTGGAATCCATCGAGGAGTGCCTTCATCTCGATCTTGGAATAATTGGTGGAGTTCATTATACTATTTTCAGGAGAAATAATGAGCGATCCCTTTTCCAAATTTAAATTAGGCCAAAAAGAAGGGTGGGGGTTGTTTGCCCCACTGGAAGCAATCACTACGCCTGCTGCAGCCACGCTGGTGAGGTTTGCTGAACTTAAGCCCGGGCAAAGGGTTTTAGATTGCGCCTGTGGTACCGGTGTTGTGGCGATCACGGCCGCGCGCCAGAAGGCTCAGGTATCTGCTTTAGATCTCTCGCCTGCGCTTCTCGCAAAGGCTACTGAGAATGCAAATCTTGCGCAAACTCGCATTGATTTTACAGAAGGGGATGTGGAGTCGCTCCCCTATGAGAATGATACGTTCGATCTCGTGTTGAGTCAGTTTGGGCACATGTTCGCGCCTAGGCCTGAGGTTGCAATTTCTGAAATGCTAAGAGTTCTGAAGCCGGGTGGGCGTATTGCGTTTTCCACCTGGCCGCCAGATCATTTTGTGGCGAAACTTTTCAAGATTACGGCGAAGTTCGCTTCTCCCGTTCCAGATATGCCATCGCCTACAGAATGGGGCGATCCAAATTATGTTCAACTGCGATTGGAGAATAAAGTAAGAGATCTCATGTTCGATCGCAGCTATTTGAGCGTTCCGGTTTTAAGCCCGCAGCAGGCGAGAGAACTGTTTGAGAAGACGGCAGCACCGTTGATAAAACTCGTAAATGATCTGAAAAATGATCCTGAAACGCTATCTAGGTTTCGTGCTGAGCTCGAAGCGCTAATTATATCTTACACGAGGGATAATATACTTCCTCAACACTATTTAATGTCTCGCGCCACCAAGATTTAGGCGCTGTTCCGCCTTGGCAAAAGTTGTTTCCAAAGTGCATAAGCCATCGAGCATGATGTCCGGCAGGAAGGATTTTTTCCGGCGCATGACGTCTGGGGAAAAAATTAAGGAGCCTGTGTGGCTGCAGATGCTCCTATCTTGCCTTGAGCATCGTTCTCGGAAATTGAAACCTTTTTAATCAGCATCTTGGATGTTTTGAAGCTTGTTTGGGTTGATGGGAAGCCCCGGCTTACCTGCTGAACGGGAAAATATCTGAAAACAGGTTCAGCCAAAGTTTTGCCCAAAATTCGATTTATTTACAGGATCTTACAATCAGCGAATCATGCCTACTCAAGATATTCTTCGATCGAGCGAGGAGAATTCTTGTAACTTACAGTCAAAAATTAG